>CAJYRU010000257.1 GCA_913777295.1 uncultured Sphingomonas sp.
AGCCCGAGAAGCGCAAGCGGATCGCGCGCGAGACGATGGACATCTATGCCCCGCTGGCCGAGCGGATCGGCATGTACGAGTTCATGAACGAAATGCAGACGCTGGCATTTCGCGAGATCGAACCCGAGGCATATGAATCGATCACCCGCCGGCTCGAACAGCTGGAGGCAGGCGGCGGCGACCGCGTGGCGAAGATCGGCGGCGACCTGAAGGCGATGCTCGACCGCCATGGCATCGCGGCCGAAATATCGGGGCGGCGCAAGCATCCCTATTCGATCTGGCGGAAGATGTCGGAACGGCATGTCACGCTGGAACAGTTGAGCGACATCATCGCGTTCCGCGCGATCGTCGACAGCGAGGAGGAATGCTACCGGGCACTCGGCATCATCCATCGCCGCTGGCCGATGGTGCCGGGGCGGTTCAAGGACTATATCTCGACGCCCAAGCGCAACGGATACCGCTCGCTCCACACCAGCGTGATCCATGCTGAGAACATGCGGATCGAGGTGCAGATCCGCACTCGCGAAATGCACGCGCAGGCCGAGTTCGGGCTGGCGGCGCACTGGGCGTACAAGCAGGATGCGGTCCGCCCCGATACGCAGGTGCGCTGGATCCGCGACCTGGTCGAGATCCTCGACAATGCCGAGAGTCCCGAGGAGCTGCTCGAACATACCCGCATGGCGATGTATGCCGACCGCATCTTCGCCTTCACGCCCAAGGGCGAGCTGCACCAGTTGCCCAAGGGCGCCACGCCGATCGACTTCGCCTATGCCGTCCACACCGACCTGGGCGACCAGGCGGTGGGCGCGAAGGTCAATGGCGGGGTCGTGCCACTGCGTACCGAGTTGAAGAACGGCGACCAGGTGCAGATCCTGCGGTCGAAGGCGCAGCGCCCGCAGGCCAATTGGCTGAACTTCGCGATCACCGGCAAGGCCCGTGCCGCGATCCGCCGCTATATCCGCCTGCGCGAACGCGACGAGACGGTGGCGCTGGGGACCAAGCTCTATCTCGAACTGATCGCCCGCCTGCCGGTCCCGCCGGGCAGCGAGGCGCTGGGCGAAGCGCTGAAACGGCTGAAGCTGACCGAGGAAGCGCAGCTGTTCGAGGGGCTGGCGCGCGGCAAGCTGAGCGAGGAAGCGGTGATGGAGGCGGTGATGCCGGGCGTCGTCGCCAATCGCCATGCCGAACCGATCCCGGCACAGCGCGCGCCGATCGAGATCAAGGGGCTGACCGCCGGCGTCGGCTACGACCTCGCCACCTGTTGCCACCCGGTGCCGGGCGACCGCATCATCGGCGTCCGGCGCGGTGCGGGCCGGTTCGAGGTGCATGAGATCGGATGCAGCGAGATCGAGGCGATCGATCCGCATCACTGGATCGACCTGACCTGGGGCGAAAATGCCGAAGGGGCGACCGCGCGCATCGCGGTGACGCTCAAGAACGAACCCGGCGCGCTGGGTGCGGTCGCGACGGTCATCGGCGGGCACAGGGCCAATATCCTGGGGCTGCGGCTCGATAACCGCGACACGACCTTCCACACCAACACGATCGATGTCGAGGTGCGCGACGCCGCGCATCTGATGAAGCTGCTCGCCGGGCTGCGCGCGGCCGATGCGGTGAACAAGGCGGAACGGAGCTAGCGTCAGGCGCGACGGACGAGCAGACGCAGTGGCTGTGGCCGTTCTGGCTCGAAAATTACGGCAGACCGGGCGCAGGTGATCGGCTCTTCGCCCCGGCCCAACCGGCTCTCAAGCTCCCTTCCCCCGCTGACAGCCGCCTCCCTGGAGTTTGGTCCATCAGCATGGAAACGTCACCCCAGCGAAGGCTGGGGTCTTTGTCGGCTCTTGCCCCGCGCTACAATCAGGAGATTCCAGCCTTCGCTGGGGTGACGCCCGTTTCCAAACGAATAGGTAAACGCCAGTGGTAGAGCCGGCACCGCTCCCACGGGCGTGGATCAAACCCTAGCGGGCAGCGTCTTCTATTCCGGCTCGTAGCCTTCCAGCCGAATCTGGACGAACCAGTCGGTTGCTCGCTTGCAGGTGGTCGCCATCCAGCGTCCTGCCCTGTCACAGGCATGTCAGGAGCAGCTAACAACGAACCAAGGACACGCGATCCGGCATCGCCAAATCAGGCGAACCCCACGAAAATCAACGCTTTATGATATTTCGCCACTGGCGCACCCGAAGGGATTCGAACCCCTGGCCTCTGCCTTCGGAGAACCAAGGCGTTGCCAACATTGTCGGATTTCAGCCGTTTCGAAGCGCATGGTGCACCGGAACAATCAGTGAATCGACGCACATAGCGGAGGCATACCGGAGACACGCAAATAATCCGTTTTCTAGATGTTGGTCGATAGTTCACCGACGACGATCCGCCGCCCGGCGCGCAGCCGACAAAAACTCTGGCGAATGGTGCGCGTAGAGTTCAGTCGTCCGGGCATGAGACTGCCCTAGCCAACCAGCGATCTGCCAAAGATCGACGCCATCTTGCGCCATCCATGTTCCGCACGTGTGTCGCAGCGTATGTGGCGTCACATCGGTCAGGCCGGCAGCCTTGCACGCCCGCCCGAAGCTACCGCTCCGCGCATCACCGATATCTTTGATGCGCTGGCCGTCACGGTGCACGACATAGCCAAGGTCCGTCCCGCGCCGCCGTGCCAATCGGAGGAACGTCATAAGACGATCCGGGATCGGTAGCGCCGGACGCCCCTTGCTGGTCCGCTTTCGTCCTGGGGGATTGAAATCGATTCGTCCGCGATCAAGGTCCACTTGTGGCCAGCGAAGCGACAGAATGGCTTCCTTGCGCGCTCCAGTGTACAGCGCAATGACGATGAACAACGGCAGGTAAAGCCGCGTATCGGACCGGGTACGGATGGCAGCATGCAGCAGCTTTGCCGCTTCGCCGCCCGTCCCCCGCGTCAGCCAGCGTTGCTTACCATCCGGCTTCGCCGGAAGGAAAACATAGGGAACGTTGGTCAAGCGACCGTATCGGTGTGCGAAGTTGAGAGCCGCTCGGAGTGCGCCCAGTTCTTTCCGCGTGGTACCGTCCGACCGGTTTCGTTCACGAACATAGGCTCGGCATGTTTCCTGCGTGATGGCCGAAACCATACTGTTGCCCCAGTAGGGTAAAAGCGCCTCGATCGCATACCCGATCCGGGCTGGATCGGCGGTCGTGGGCGCATGCTCTTCCGCGTAGAGCGAAAGCGCATCCGCTATTGGGTATTCTCCCGGCCCGCGCGGCCCGGCCGGAGTGACGACACGTCCGCGCTCGGTGATGAAGGCGGCAAGGGCTTTTTCAGCCTCTCCGCGATCAGCCGTGCCCGTGCTACGCTGGCGTTTGCAGCCGAATTCGTACCACTGGATGTAGTAGACATTCCGTTTTGAGACGTAATTGAGATAGGCACCACGGTTTTTGCGGGGCATGCGACTACCTTCGAAGCTTGGATGAACTCTGCCACGTCATTGCGGTCGTAAAGATGAGGCCGGGTCATGGTGAAGGAAGGAAGGCCATTTGCGCACATCGTCCGTAGTGTTCGCGGCGACGGCAGTCCGAACTCTTCGGCTATTTGCTTTGCTGTCATGAGGCGCGTCATACGGGTAGTCCTGCTAAAGAAGCGAAATCGATCAGAACACACGCTCCGGCAGGAAGAGCGCCGCTTAGTTCCGGTTCGCGTCTTGCTTTCCAGCTACCCTGCTTCCGATCCCAATAAACCATTAGATAGCCTTCACTACTGAACAGCTGAACGCACAGCCAAAGCATCTCCTCTTCTTCAGCAGTGAACAGTTTCACTGCAGCACGAATTGCACCATGCTGTAATGGATCTTCCGCTTCGATCTTTTTAATCCATTCCTGAAAATGCTCGACAGCGTCAAACTTCTTCTTCCCCGTTGCGTTCTCAATCAACTCCCAAGCCTTTCCCAAGCGTCGATCAAGAAACCCGGGGCGGGCCTTCTCTTCCATTACGAGTCCAAGAAGAGACGGATCTACATTTGCACGATCGAACACTTTAACCGCCGATTGCAACGTATCAGAAATTGCTCGCAAGGCTTCTCCGTTGAGGCCAACATCGCGAGCGTTAACAAGACATGCTGCAATACGTAATTGATATCGATTAAAGCGCAGCACTTTCCCCCGACCGGGGGAGGTTTCGATCGGAACAATTAGGCCTTGCCGCAGCCAAACGGTGAAAACGTCGTTCGGCATATCGAGCAAGCGGACAATATCACCGCGCGAATGATGATTCAGTGTCATTCACAATGCGTATGACCTTAAATCATCATCGTCAAGTGGTTTTGCCGTTTCTGCGTATGCCGGTTAGGTTAGTCGCGGTCCCTCTCTGCATCCCATTTGACGCGACCCCCCGTTTTTTCATTCACTTTGAACTCGAAACCGGCCCTTGAAGGGACGGACAGAATGAAGCGGAAGCAGTTTTCGGAAGAGCAGATCATCGGCATCCTGAAGGAGGCCGAGGCGGGTGCGGTGGTGACGGAGCTTTGCCGCAAGCACGGTATGTCGAGCGCGACGTACTATGCCTGGAAGGCGAAGTTCGGTGGCCTGGAGGTATCCGACGCAAAGCGCCTGCGGTCGCTCGAAGAGGAGAACGCCCGGCTCAAGCGGCTGCTGGCGGACACGATGCTCGACAACGCGGGCTTGAAAGACCTCCTGCCAAGAAAGTGGTGACGCCCGCTGCAAAGCGGCAAGCGGTCGCGCATCTCAAGGTGACGTTGTGGCTGAGCGAGCGGAGGGCGTGCACGGTTGTTTGAGCGGATCGCACGAGCATGCGCTATCGCTCGTGCCGGGCAAATAGTGGCGACCTGCGATCGCATTTGCGCGAGCTGGCACAGCAGCGCCGGCGGTTCGACTATCGGCGTCTTCGTATCCTGCTGCGCCGGGACGGCATCATGATCAACCTCACGAAGGCCCAGCAGCTCTACCGCGAGGAATGGCAGACTGTCAGGCGCTGGAAGGGACGAAGGCGCGCCGTCGGCGCACGGGCGCCCGCGCCGGTGCTGGCGCTCCCCAACCAGCACCGGAGCTTGGACTTCGTGCACGATCAGCTCGTTACCGGCCGACAGTTCCGCGTGCTCAACATCGTCGACGACGTCACGCCCGAGTTCCTCCGGGCAGTGGTAGACATGTGATTATTTGGCTGACGGGTCGTTCGCGAGTTGACCGATCTGATCACCGAGCGTGGCAGGCCGAAGATGATCATCAGCGACAACGGGACCGAACTGACGTCAAACGCGGCGCTCGCCTGGTCCGGCGATGTCCGCATCGAGTGGCATTTCTTCTCAGCTAGGTGATCGAAGGACGGAAACACCTGTCCGCCATAGAGCCGGGCGATCATACATGTCTCCTCGAACACCCGCACAGCGCTGGCGGTCAGCGCGGCAATGGCTCGTTCGGATGCCGACAATCCCCTACCCTCAGCCCTCGCATCTCGGCGCAGTTTCCGTCGTGCGTCATGCGCCTTGCGCGCGGCCGCCAGCATCCCATCCGTCGCACCTTTCGCAGGCATGACGAAGAATGTGTCCTCGAACGCCCCTTCCTCAAGGCTGTCGCGCCGCACAGCCGCGCCTGTACGATGCGGTGCGCCCGACCGCGTCGACCTCCGACTACCCGAAGCAATCGACGCGAGGATGAGAACCTTTCTCGGCCGGAAGCAATCCGGCGTATCCCGACTACCACCTTAAGCGCTTAGCCTGCTTCGGATTCCTTCTTGCCGTTGGGCCCGACAATGTGAATGTGTCGGAAGTTGTAACAACGTACCACTAATAATGGCAACAATATAAAGGGTTAGGTTTGTTTTTCGTTGTGCTGCAGTGCGTAACACGATGAAACGATGCCTCGATATCGTACAATATATTGGTTCTGATCCGTATTATTCAATTATAGATGACGTACGTTGTGCTGCCCGAAGCTTAAAATTATGACTTTCCGCTTTGACCGAAAGTGGACTCCGGTGCGTGCTAATACTGTCTGGCAGAAGGCCGCGGTCGGCGTGCCAGCCGGCCAACAGGTAATTACTTCTTCTATTATAGGGGCGGCAGCGATAACATTTGTGCCAAACGGTCGATAACAAGAGGGGAAAAACATAACATTGGGCTTGGTGCCATGGCTGGCATTGAGATAGGCACGAGCCCTGCCTGACCACCGGCAAGGAGGAACTGGCCGTGCGAAGAAAATGTGTTGCCCGGTCACTAGGCTCGGATGAGCGGATGCGCGCTGGTGGCAATACAGGATCGTCACCAGCGCCGACTGATCGGAGGCGGGTACACCGCTGCGAGTATGGACGAAGCCGTTCAACGTAATCCGACCTCGCGGCGCCCCCTATCATTAAATCGATGATGCGAACGGGCGGCGGGATCGATTGCGATGCAACAGGTCTTGCCTTAGCGGCGTGGCGACTGTGGGGGACGAACATGCAATCAGGAACTGGATGGGGGGCTGTGCTGGGTATGGCGGTCGCGCTGGGCATTTCGGGATGTAGCGGCGGCGGCGGTGATGATGGCGACGGTATCGTGACGACCACCCCCACGCCATCGCCCGTTCCGACCCTCACAGCGACTCCTTCCCCCGTCAAATCGCCGACCGGCACTTGGTGGCGCCCTGATGCAACGACGACGTGGCAGTGGCAGCTGAGCGGTACCGTCGACACCCGCTATGCGACCGGTGCTTATGACATCGACCTGTTCGACACGCCTGTCACTACCATCGCAGAACTGCACGCGGCAAAGCGGCGCGTAATCTGCTATTTCTCGGCCGGGTCGTCCGAAAACTGGCGCAGCGACGACGGCAAGTTCGCGGCGTCCGACCGAGGGGCCCCGCTGGACGGTTGGGTCGGCGAGCGCTGGCTGTCCGTCACCTCGACGACGGTCCGTGGCGTGATGCAGGACCGGCTCGACCTGGCCCGGTCGAAGGGATGCGACGGCGTCGAACCCGACAATGTCGATGGCTATGCGAACCGCAACGGCCTCGGCATCACCGCCGCCCAGCAGCTCGACTACAACCGCTTCCTCGCGCGTGAGGCCCATGTGCGCGGCCTTGCGATCGGGTTGAAGAACGATCTGGACCAGGTTGCGGCACTGGAGGGGGTGTTCGACTTCGCGGTCAATGAACAATGTCACGAATTCGACGAATGCGCACAGCTCAAGCCGTTCGTCGCCGCCGCCAAGCCGGTGTTCGTCGCCGAATACAAGGCGGACTATCGCAACAACAGCGGCGCACGCGACCGGCTGTGTTCCGCGTCACGCGCGGCCGGGCTGCACACGCTGGTGTTGGCCGAGGCGCTCGACAATAGTTTCCGCTTCGCCTGCGACGCCGAGGGATAGGCACCGGACCTCCCCGCTTCGGCCACTACCGGCGCGTCCGGCACCTGCGCTTGCCACGCAAGTCAGCTTTTAACCTTTTGCCGCCATAACGCCGCCCATGCAGCCCACCCTTTCGCCTTCTCCCTCCAGCAATCTGCTGCATGAAACGCTGCGGCGTTGCCGTCGCCATCTGTGGGCGGCGGCGCTATTTTCCGGGCTGGTGAACATCCTCTACCTCGTCCCGTCGATCTTCATGCTGCAGGTGTACGACCGGGTGGTACCGACGCGGGGAGAAGCCACGCTGCTGCTGTTGACGCTCATCCTAGGCGTGTCGCTGGTGGTGTTTGCGGTGCTGGATGCGGTGCGGATGCGGCTGCTGTTGCGCGCGTCGATGCGATTGGAACGATGTGCGGCCCCCGGCATCCTGATGCGCATCATGGGCAGCGATGTCGGCAGCACCGGCCGGCAATTGCAGGCGCTGCGCGATTTCGACACGCTGCGCGGCACGATGGGCGGACCGATCATGCTCGCGGTGTTCGATACGCCATGGGCGCCGATCTATATCGCGATCTCGTTCCTGCTGCATCCTTGGATCGGCGTACTCGCGCTGTTGAGTTCGCTGCTGCTCGCTGCGCTGGCCTGGGCCGGGAACCGGACGACCGCTGCGACGATGCGCGATGCCAATGGCCGGGCGATGCTGGCCAACCGCGAACAGGATTTCTCGATCCGGATGGCGGAGGTCGCGCGGGTCCTGGGAATGCGCAACGCGCTGGTCACGCGGCATTTGCTGGAGCGGGCCGACCTGGTCCGGCGGCAGGCGGACATCGCCGCGACGCAATCTCGTTTCCTTGGCATCACCAAGTTCCTTCGCCTCTTGCTGCAATCGCTGGCACTCGCGCTGGGGGCGCTGCTGGCTATCCGGCAGGAGATTTCGGGCGGCGCGATCTTTGCCGCCTCGCTGCTGCTCGGCCGCGCGTTGCAGCCGGTCGAACAGATACTGGGCGCGCTGAAGCCGCTGGCGAGCGCGCGCCAGGCATGGGGCAACCTCACCGCATACTGCGCCTTGCCCGAACCCGGCAGCACCGCGACCAAGCTGCCGATGCCCGAGGGGCGGATCGACGTCCGCGCGCTGACCGTCCGCGCGCCCGACAGCGACCGCGAGATTCTGTCCGACATCAGCTTTTCGATCGAGCCGGGACAGGTCGTCGCGCTGGTCGGGCCGAGCGGGGCGGGCAAGTCGACGCTGCTGCGTGCGCTGGCCGGTGCGCTGTCGCCCGACAGCGGCGAGGTGCGGATCGACGGGGCCAGCCTGCCCGACTGGAACCGCGAACAGCTGGGCCGGCATCTGGGCTATATGCCGCAGTCGCCCTCGCTGTTCCCGACGACGGTCCATGCCAATGTCTCGCGGTTTCAGGCGGTGCTGGAAGGCGATGGTCCCGACATCGACGACCGCGTGGTCGCAGCGGCGATGCAGGCGGGCGCGCATCCCCTGTTCCTCGGACTGCCCGCGGGATATGGCACGATGCTGACGATGGCGGACGGGGGCGGACTGTCGGCGGGTCAGGGGCAGTCGGTGGCGCTGGCCCGCGCGCTGTATGGCGACCCGGCGATCCTGTTCCTCGACGAACCCAATGCCCATCTGGACAGCGAAGGCGAGGCGCGATTGGTGCAGACGATCAAAGCGTTGCGCGCGCGCCGCGCGACCGTCGTGGTGTCGACCCACCGCACCGGGCTGTTGCAGGCGGTCGACAAGATTCTGCTATTGAAGGACGGACGCATCCAGTTGTTCGACGATCGCGACCGCGTGATTCGCGGCCCCGCCCCGGCGCAAGGTGCCGTGCCGCCGCCGACAACCGCGGGGGGAGCTGCCTGATGGACGGTACGATCATTCCGGCCGATCGCCGGCAGGACGCGGTCCATGCGCGGATCGCACGCGACCTGGCGCTCGACGATTCGCCACGATCTGCCGTCCGCCTCGGCGGGATCGTCGCGATCCTGTTCTTCGTCGTGGCGCTGGGCTGGGCGGCGTTTGCCCGGTTGGACGCGGCGGCGGCGGGTGAAGGCCAGGTCGTCGTTGCCGGCAACCGGCAAACGGTCCAGCACCGCGACGGCGGGATCGTCCGGGCGATGAACGTGCGCGACGGACAGCATGTCGCCGCCGGGCAGCTGCTGTTCCGGCTCGACGGCGGGGAGGTTGCGGCGACCGAGCGGGCGCTGGCCGCCAGCGTCATCGATCTGCAGGCGCAACGTGCCCGGTTAGAGGCGGATGTGCGCGGCGGGCCGATCCGCTGGCCCGACGATTTCGCCCGGGCGACCGGCGATGACCGACGCCTCGTCGAACGGGCCAAGTCGCTGCAGACCGCACAGGCTGCCGCCCGCGCCTCCGCCCTCGCCGCCAATGGCGCGGTGCTGCAACAGCAGGCGGCGGGCGTCGCGCGACAATCGGGCGGGTTCGCGGCACAGGCGCAGGCAACCGAACGCCAGCGCCAGTCGCTCCAGCAGCAATTGGAAAGCACGCGGCAACTGGCCGACCAGGGCTATGTCTCGCGCAATACGGTGCGGGCAATCGAACGGTCGATCCAACAGCTCGATGGGGCCGATGGCGACTATACGTCGCGCGTGGCGGCCGCACGCGAACAGATCGGGCAGGCGCGCGCCGAACAGGTGCAGACGCGCCGGCGCTATATCGAGGATTCGGCGACCCTGCTGCGCGATACCCAGTTCCAGCTGAACGAGGCGCTGCCCAAATGGGCGGCGGCACGCGAACAGCTGGCGCGTACCGAAATCCGCGCGCCGGTCGGCGGGCGGGTGGTCGGATTGCGGGTTTTCTCGGTCGGCGGCGTCATCCAGGCGGGACAGCCGATCCTCGACATCGTGCCTGACGCCGCGCCGCTGGTCATCCGCGCGACGTTCCTGCCGACCGATATCGACGGGGTGGTGCCGGGGCGCGAGGCGGAGGTGAAGTTCCTGTCGCTGCACGAACGCGACCTGCCGATCCTGCTCGGCACCGTCGCCACCGTATCGGCCGACGCGCTGCGCGACGAGGCGAGCGGGCGCAGCTATTTCAGCGCGGAGATCACCGTGCCGCGCAGCGAGATCGCGCAGATCGAGGCGGTGCGCGAGCGCGATACCGGCATCCGGCCAGGCGTGCCGGTGCAGGTGACGGTGAAGCTGCGCGCACGGACGGCGCTGCAATATCTGCTTGATCCGCTGACCGAAGCTTTTTCGAGGTCGCTCCATGAACGCTGATT
Organism: uncultured Sphingomonas sp.; assembly: GCA_913777295.1. GTDB lineage: Bacteria > Pseudomonadota > Alphaproteobacteria > Sphingomonadales > Sphingomonadaceae > Sphingomonas. The sequence continues at coordinate 10,559 of CAJYRU010000257.1, forward strand.
TTCGCGCGGGACCGCTGGCGGTGGCGGTGTTCCTCGCCGCCACGGGACAGGTGCAGGCGCAAGATACACTGGCTACGGCGATCGCCGATGCGTATCGCAGCAACCCGACGCTGGAGGCGCAACGCGCCGAATTGCGCAGCTTCGACGAAACGGTCGTGCAGGCCGGCGCGCCGTATCGCCCGACGGTCGGGCTCAACATGGACCTGCAATATCGCTCGGCCGATCAGCGCAACGTGCTTGACGATTTCGTCACCAATCGCAGCCGGACGATGGCGGCGACGCTGAGCGCGCAGCAGATTTTGTTGAACGGCGGGCGCACTGCCGCGCAGGTGTCCATTGCCGAGGCGCGGGTGCTGGCCGCGCGCGAACGGTTGCGACTGGTCGAAAACGCAATCCTGCTGGAAGTCGTCGATTCCTATGTCGCCGTCCGGCGCGACAGCGATCTGGTCGCGATCCAGGGCCGCTCGCTCGACAGCTATGACCGGCAGGTGGCACAGGCGATTGCCCGCGAACGCAACGGCGACCTGACCCGCACCGACATCGCCCAGGCGCGTGCGCAGGCGGAGATCATCCGCGCGCAGCTGGCGCAGAGCCAGGCTAATCTGCAGCTCAGCCGCGCCCGTTTCGCCACGGTCGTCGGACGGACGCCGGGGACGCTGGGCGAACCGCCGGTGCTGAACGGCGTGCCGCCGTCGCTGGACGCCGCCTTTGCCATTGCCCAGCGGGAAAGCCCGGCGATCGGGGAAGCGTTGCTGTCGGCACGCGTCGGCGATGCGCGGATCGCCGCCGAACGGGCCGAACGCGCGCCCGTGGTCGCCCTGTCAGGCGGCTATGGCTATCGCACGGCGAACAGTTTCGAGACCCGCGACCTGAGCGCGCAGGCAAGCGGCGGGGTGACGCTGACGCTGCCACTGATCGCCGGCGGGGTGATCGGATCGCGTGTCCGCGCGGCACAGGCCGATCGCGAACGGCTCGGCTTCGAGGTGGAAAGCGCCCGGCGTCAGGCGCTAGCCCAAGCGCAGGATGCGTGGAATCAGTCGCTGGCGGCGACCAGCGCGGCGGCGGCCGGGCGGATCGCGACCCAGGCCGCGCAAGAGGCGCTGACCGGGGTGCAGCGGGGTTTCGCCGAGGGGTTTCGGTCCAATTTCGAGGTGCTCGATTCCGAGCAGCGGTTGCTGAACGCACAGCTCGTGCTGACCAACGCGACCTATTCCGCCTATGCGACGCAGGCCCGGCTGCTCGCGACGCTGGGCCGGCTGCAGGCGGCGTTGCTGGCACAAGGGGTACCGGCCTATGACCCCGCCGTGCCCGCGCGCGCGGCCAAAGCTGCCGTGATCGGGCCGATCGATCCGGTGCTGGCGGCAATCGACCGGGCGCAGCTGCCCTCGAGCGGCTTTACCCCGCAACCGCCGCTGCCGGTAGCGGTCGATCCGGTCCTGCGCCCGGCGACGACCCCGCCGCCGCAGGGCAGCCTCGGCGACAAGCTGCCGTTGCTGTCCAATCCGGTGATCGCGGAGCTGAACGATGCGGTGGTCACCGGATAGGAGCTGATGCCATGAAACCTGCCCGTTCATCCTGAATAGCCACCGAACTTGTCGAAGGGGCTACGCAGCACGAACGGGGTACGGTTGACGTCATCTCATCCCCTTCTGGCCCGTCCGGCGGCGGCGCGCCGATCGGTTATCGAGCCGCCAATTCGCCGTAGAGATCGCGATAGGCACCGATGATGGTCGGATGGTCGTAATCGCGCAGCACGCGACGACGCATCGCTTCCCCCATCTCGCGGCGAACATCGGGTTCGCCGGCGATCGCGCAGATGCCCCCCGCCGTTGCCTGCGGATTGACCAGCGGGGTCACGATCCCGCCATGGCCCGGATCATGGGTGCCGCGCCCCTCGATCATTTCGCGGCAGCTGCCGACATCGGGGGCGACAACCGGGATGCCGCACGCCCCCCCTTCGAGGATGACCAGCGGTTGCGCCTCCGACAGGCTGGTCAGCACCAGCAGGTCGATCCGGTTCAGCCAGTCCTCGATCCTCACCCGCCCGGCAAAGGTCAGCACCTCGCCCAGCTGCAGGTCGGCGACCAAGCGCGTGCATTCGGCGGCATATTCGGGGTCCTCGTCCTCCGGACCCAGCACGACGAAGCGCAGATGCGGCTTTTGCGCATGGGCGATGGCGCAGGCCCGGATGAAGGTCTTGATATCCTTGATCGGCACCACCCGGCCGAGCAGCGCGACCAGCGGGTGCGCCGGATCGCGCGCGTCGGCCAGGTGCGCGAAGCGCCGTGCGTCGATGCCGTTCGGGATCACCTGTACCCGGTCCGCCGCCGCGCCCAGTCGCCGCTGCACCGCGTTGTTTTCGCCATAGAGCGCGACGATCGGGTCGCAGGCGTCGTAGCAGGCGGTGGCATAGCTGGTGAAGGCGCGCACCCACAGGTCGCGCAGGTCGCGGACGCTGCGATCCATCTCCAGCCCGGTGTCGACCTGATCGCCGATCCATTCGGCCATCATAACCTCGATTTGGCGTTCGAGCAGGTAGATGCCATGTTCGGTGATGAACGCCGGTCGCCCGGTTTCCTTCGCCGCGCGCGCCGCCAGCAACCCGGCGAACCCGGTCGAGATCGTGTGATAGGCGCGGGCACGGGGCAAGGGGGCGGTCAACACCGCCAGCAACCCGCCGAGCAGCACCCGCATCGCCCAGAAATAATGGTGGAACGACGCCTTGGGTAGCAGCGCCTGATAATGCCGCTTCAGCCGGGCGAAACAGGCCGGATGGGCGAGGATGTCGCCCGGCGTCGGCCGCCGGCCGTCGACGTCGAGCAGGTCAATGAGACTTGCCAGCGCATCCCCGCCGCCGACCGCGACGAAATCGATCAACGCGTCCGCGATCGCGGTGGCGCGTCCGCGCGGCAACCCGCGCGGCATCGCGGTTTCGGGGGCGAGCGCGATCTCCACCACCTTTACGACGTTCGGCGGGGGCGTAAGCCGGAACGGCAGGGGGCCGGCCGACGGCTTGATCGCGACGATGGCGAAGCGGATGTCGGGTAGGCTGGCGATCAGGTCCTGCAACCATCCCGATACGCCGCCGACGACATAGGGATAGGCCCCCTCGACGATCAGGCAGATATCGGCGTCGTCGGATGCGCTCATGCCGCCGCGCTGTTCCGCCACCATGCCACCGCCCGTGCCATCCGGTCGTCCTCCATCGGGATCGCGTCCTTCGCTGTAAGCAGCGCGTCGATCGCGGCATAGTCGCCGGCGGCCCACAGCGCTTCGATCCGCACCGAGTGCGGCGTGCCATCGTCCAGCAGCGCCAGCGCGTCGTCACGCAGATGCGCCCGCTGCGAATCGGACAGCAGCAGGTTGGCGCGGGCATGATCGGCCAGCAGCGCGAGCAGCGTCGCGCGCGCTTCGCCGTCCGCTCCCTTCGCCTCCAAGGTCGCACGACTATCGGACAGGTTCTGCACGACGCGTGCCGACGCGGCGGCAGCCAGCGCGCGGATCGTCTGATCGCTGTCGGTGAGTGCCAGCGCGACCAGCGGCGAGAGCGCGGGCTGGAACGAGCGCACCGCCGTCTCTAGCGCGCGCCTACGATCCGCTACCTTGCCGTGGCGCATCACCGTCACCAGCGAATGCAGCGTGTCCGGTTCGGCATAGAGGATCCGTCCGTCGAGCATCCGCGCAACGGCGAGGCTGGCACCCCGTCGCGCCGGCCGTGCGCGGGTCACGCGGTCGGGCAGCGGCAGCGGCGGGCGGCCCGCGGGCGGCAGGCGGGCGACGATCCCCCCAGCCAATAGCAGCACTGCCGGGCCGAAGATGCCGGCCATTGCGGCGGCAAATCCGATGGCGCGACCCGGTCGCAGCCACAGGGCATAGCCCAGCACGACGAGCATCATATGGACGAACAGCAGCGCTGCGTCGCCGGTGCCGAAGGTAAGGCCGACGACGGTGATATCGATGGCCGCCGCGATCGACAGCGTGGGCCTCATGCCGCCCGGCCCGGTGGCGCGACCATGGTGGCCGCGTCGCGTTCACGCGCGGCGATCAACGGGGCCAGCCAGCCCCCTATCTCGGCCATTTCCGCCAGGGCGTTGGCGTTGAGTGCGTCGAAGGGGAGGCTATGAATCACCAGGCAACCGACGACCGATCCGCCGTCCCGTTCAATTAGCGGAATGGCAACGACGCCGATCCCGTCCAGGACGATCCGATCGGCACGATGAGCGACATGGATCGGCTCGCTCCGCCGCAATACCTGTATCGCGAGCGCGTCGGGCAGCATGTCGGGCCGGGCCATCGCGGTCGCGCCGCGCAGCCATGCGCGGGCCTCCGCCCCGGCAAAGCGGTAGCAGGTGAAATCCTCGCTGCGGGCGGCCATCGCGATCAATGCCGCGAGGGCTGCCCGACGCTCGGTCGGCTCGATCGCGCTTAGCCGGGTGGCGGTAGCAACGATTTGGCCCAGTGTGCGGGCGTCGGTCGCGACCTCAACCTGCAGCACGCGGTTGGTGCGCGCCAGGCGGTGGAAGGCTTCGGTCAGCCGCGCGACGTTGCGCTGCGCGATCCCGGCGCGCCGGTCGAGCAGGCGATAGCGCCCGACCCGCAGGATCGTGACTTCGCCGATGGTGACCGCCACGACGAACCACAAGAGCGGCGGCAGCGACAGGTGCAGCAGATGGTCGAGATAGTCGCGCTCGACGCCGCCCGGTACGGCATGGAGTAGCCACAAGCCCGATGCGATCCCCGCCGCCGCCAGCGCGGGCGGCGTGCCATAGGCCAGCGCCATGACCAGCACCGGCAGCCACAGCGGATTTGGCTGGACATCGGCAAAGGCGTTGCCATGGCCGATACCCCGGTCGACCAGGACCAGCGCCCCGAACCCGACCGCCAGTTCGGCCGCGACCCGCGCGATGCGGGGAATCCGCCCGGTCATCGTCCACTCCCCAGGCCGCGGCTGAGCAGCGCGCGCGCGAAAACCTGTTGCCCCGGAAATCCCGGCCGCGCGATCGAGCTGATCCCGCCGCTGGCCTCGATCCGCCATGCCGTCGCGACCGGCAGGTCGAGCCCCACGCTGACGCTCGGCCCGTTACCGCCGAACCGATCGACCGTCCACCCCGCAAGGCCGGTCAGCTGTGCCGGCCCGACCGGCCCGCTGACTAGCCCCTGCAGCGTATGGTTTTCGCGATCCACCAGATCGACGGCCACGCGCCCTTCCGCCGTTCGCTGCAGCCGCTGGACATATTCGCCATCCAGACGATAGCTCAGCCCGAACGCCAGCCCACCCAGCCTCAGGATATAGTCCAGCCCGCCGGCAAGGGTCAGCGTGTCGCTGGCCCGGTCCAGCCCGGCAAGGCCGTAGCGATTGCCGCCGACGTCGATCTGGCTGACCAGGCCCGGCGCGATGCGATAGCTGCCACCGGCGGTGATCCGCGACAGGGTTCCGCCGCCGATCGCCTGTTCGACGGTCGAATAATCGGGCTGGTGCAGCAGCAGCGCGGCCCGCCATTGCGCCTCCGCCGACCCGGCGACCACGCGGATGCCGCCGCCGGTCACGCCGCTGTCCAGTGCGCTGACCAATGCCGCCTGCATCCGGGTGTCGTCGCTGACCCGCACCGTCGCGGCCACATCGACGACCGGGGCGGTATCACGCAGCGTTCTCGCGTCCGTATCCAACCGGCTCGCCACCGCGCGCACGCCACCGCCCAGCGTCAGCCGATCGCTGAGCGCGGCATCGATCCGTGCCGTGGTTTCGACTTGTGACAGGTCGCCGCCGCTGCGCAGCGTCGTCCCGATACTGGCGGTGCCGGGGGCAAAGGCCCGTGCCCGGCGCGCGACGGGATCGGTCGCGCCGATCCGGCGATACGCCGTCGCCGCGCCGCGCGCATCGCCATCGGCATTGCGCGCGTCGGCGAGGATGCGCCCCACGCGCGGGTCGTCCGGTTGCGAACGCGCCAGCGCTTCGGCCGCGCGGCGGCCCTGCCCCGGATAGCCCGCCGCGACATCCGCCTCGATCGCGAGCAATCGGCCATCGAGGTCGACCGGCGCTTCGGGCGCGTCGACCGCGACGGCATCGCCCTGCGCGGCGAAATCGACCGCGATCAGCGACCCGTCCCGCCGCCATGCCATGTCCCACCCGATTGCCGGGCGCAGCACGAGGCTGGCATCGTTCCAGCGCAGATCGCCGATCGCCGCGCCCCCGGCCCGGCGGAAGGCATCGATCGTCGCATCGTCGATCGGCCGGTCGAACCGGACGATCAGTTCTCGGTCCTGTTCTTCGGCCGTAATCGTCGTGCCCGGTTGCCAGACCAGCTGCGTCGCGCCGCCCGCGATCCGCGCATCCTCCAGCAGCACGGGCGGAACGCGCAGCGTCGGAGCGGCGGCGGCAAGGAGGGTGAGCAGGATCACGGTGCCGGCACCGTCCGTGCGCGACCGGGTTCGCCGCGCGCGATCAGCAGGCGGGTCTGCAAATTGGCGAGCGCCCGGTCGCCGGGGTCGGCCGCTCGCAGCCGTTCGACCATCGCCACCGCCTCCCGCGTCCGGCCGAGCCGATCGAGCAGTTCGGCACGGTCCCGGCCATTGTCTGGCGTCGCCGCCAGCGCGCGTTCCAGCCACGGCCGCGCGGCCGTCGCTCCATACGCCTTGGCCTGCGCATCGGCCATCAGCCGCAGCGCGACCACATCGCCTGGCGCATCGTTCAGCTGGTCGCGCAGCTCTGCGATGGTTCGGGGCGCGTCGCCGCCGTTCCATGCGCTCCACGCCAGATCCATCCGGTCGCGCGGAGCGGCGATGCCTGCGGCGATGCGCGCGCGGGCAAGCGCGGCGGCCTGTGCCGGATCGACCCGGCGCGGGGTCGCCGCGCTGATGCCCCGCACCTGTTCGACCGACAGCGCCCGCCCGTCGAGCAGCCGCGCGAGCAGGGCGTGTCCCGCCGCCGCGTCACCCGCCGCATTGGCGAGCGTCAGCCGGGTCAGCAGCGTGTCGGTCCGATCGGCCAGCGGGTGGCGGCCGAGAAACGCCAGCGCACTGGCCGGGCGGTCGCGTTCGGCATAGGCGGTCAGCCACTGGCGCTGTTCCTCGGCACTGCCCGACGAGGCACGCTGCCGCAGCCAGGTCAGGTCGCCCTCGTCCGGCCGGGGACCTAGCAGGTAAAGCAGCCGCCGGGCGGGTGCGGTGTCGGTCCCACCACCGGCCACCACGCGCTTCATCAGCGTGGCGGCGTCGTCGCGCGCGCCGAGCGCGATCAGCCGTTCGGCAAGGGCCGGCAGGTCGGCGCCGGCACCCTGCGCGCGGGCGAGCAGTTGTTGGCGCAATCCGGCCTTGTCACCCGCTTGCGTCAGGATCGCTTCGCGCGCGCCCTCCACCTGTTCCGCCGGCAGCAGCGCAGCGGCCGCCAGCGCGCCGCCCGTGTCGCCGCGCGCCTGTTCCACGCGGATCGCGGTCCATGGGTCGCCGCGCCGCCAGTCGCTGCCCACCCGGTCCAGCGTCGCGATCAGGTCGTAGCGGCCCTTCGCCGCCAGTCGCCGGACCAGATCGAGCGTCAGCGCCGGATCGGGGCGCGGAATAGCGCCGCGCGCCGCGGCGGTTACCAGCAGGTCCGGCCGGTCGAGCGCATAGGCCACCGCGACGATCGCCGGTGCGGGAACGCCCCCCGGCGTGGCGACGGTGCGCGCCAGCAGCGTGGCCGCCTCCGCCCGGTGCCCGCTCTTGGCCAGCAGGTCCATCCTGAGCGGCCAGCTTTCAGCGCTGTCGCCATCGGGCCGCGCGGCCAGAAAGGCGAGCGCGACGGGGCCACGCTCGGCGGCGGCAAGGTCATAGGCGACCTGCAGCGTCGTCACCCGCTCCCCCGCATCGATCAACGTCCGGGTCAGCGCGGCCAGCGTCGCCGCATCGGCGGTGCGAATCTGCGCGGCGATCTGCGGCAGGGGCGGCGGGCGATCCGCCGGTATCACCGACAGAGGAACCGCCGGCGGCGGGACGGCCACCGATGCGGTGGGCGACGACAGCGCGCGCCGTTCGGCATGGCGCACCTCCAGCTGCCCCGGCAGCAGCATCAGTCCGGCCGCCAGCGTCGCCCCGCCGACGATCGCCGGCACGCCGATCGCCAGCCAGCGTTCGGGCGCGGCAGTCCTCATCGGCGCGGCTCCGGCCACAGCCGATCGAGCGCGAGCGTCGAGACATAGGGCAGGAAGCCGGCGGCGCGTTCGCTGTCGTACAGCGCGGCGACCGCCTTCGTATCGGCCGGGTCCCAGTAATCGAGCGTGTGGAGCATCAGGCCGGGATGGAGCGTCCGCGCACGGCGCAGGCGGTCGGCCTGCCACTGCCAATCGCTGTCGGACAGCGCTTCATACGCCTTGGTCGTGAAATTCCACCGCGACGCCATCGCTTCGCCCAGCACATGGTCGATGCTGGGGGCCACCGCGTCGAGCAGCGCATAGCCCCGGTTCAGCATGATGCGGATCGCGGGAAACCGCGCGCGCACCGCCGCGATCAGTGCCGCGCCTGCCTCCACCATGCCCTTGTTGCCGATCGGATTCTGCCGTTCCATCGCTTCGGCGTTATCCATCGTATCCATGAAGATACCGTCATAGCCCTTTGCCAGAATTTGCGGGACGATCGTGTCGACGATGGCGGCGGTCCATGCCGGATGGCGCAGGTCGACGAAGCGCGCGTCGGGCCAGTTGGGGTTGGGGGCGCCGAGCGCGCCCGCCTTCTCCAGATCGGCGAAATAGGGTCGCTGCCGTTCGACCTCGCCAAAGCTGACATAGCCGAGCAGCCGCGCGTTGGGACCGCGCAGCGGCGCGATCGGGCGGGCATGATGCGGTTCGAGGACGAGCAGGTCGTAGGTCCGGGCGATGGCCGGTGCGCTCGCCGCGCCATAATCGACCGCCCAGCGCGTGCGCGGCGGCGGGCTCCCGTCCGCGCGGCGGCGCAGTGCGAGGGTCAGCGCCATTGTGCCCGCGCCCAATCCCATCAATCGCCGCCGCCCGATCATCGTCACAGCCAGCGCCCGCCATTGCCGACGACCGCGGGATTGTTGCCGACGAACAACAGATAGGTCAGGTTCACGCTCGCCTCCGCCACCATGGCGATACCGACCGAGGCACCGACCACCGCGCCCGCCATATAGCCCCAGCCAAATGCCGCCAGCCCCGCATCGAACTGCAACCACGTCGCGATCGCGCTGCCGATCGCAAAGGCCGCCCAGGTCGCGAGTATCCGGCCGAACAGGTCATAATAGGCAAGCACGACCGTCGTCGCGATCGCGACGAGGTGGAACACGACGCCGAGCGAGGTCTGGCGAAAGGCGAAAATTGCGCGGACATCGGCCCCGATCAGGTCGAACAGCGGCACCGCCAGCACCCATGCCAGCGCCGCGACCAGCAACTGGACCAGAATCAGCAGGCGGATGCCGTCGAGCATCGTGCGGATAAGGTCGGTGCGCGCCTCCTCGATCCGGTCCATCGTCGACGTGCCGGTGCACCGCGCCAGCAGGCTGCCGAACGCGCGGTCGAACCGTGTCTCGGTGACGATCAGCAACAGGGTCAGCCCCGGCACGATCGTCAGCAACCCCAGGAAACTGCCTTCGTCGTTGATCGGGTTGAGCCGCAGGAGCCCGAGCGCTTGGCCGCTTTCCGGGCCGAACCACAAAATCCACTTGTCGATCCAGATGGCGATCACCCCGGCGATCCCGGCGAGCGAGATGATCGTCGCCAGTCGGCGCGGCATGGCGTCGCGGGCGGGCAGCACGGCGTCGCCCGCGAAATGCCGGCGCAACAGCAGCAGGATCGCGGCCAGCGTCGCGCCGACGCTTAAGCCCACGACCGCCAGCACGCCGGTCGCCCCGACATGCGGCAGCAACAGCAGCGCGCCGCTCGCCACGACGATGCCGAGCAGATAGGCGGCGGGCACCGCGCGGAACCGGTCGAGCGTCGTCAGCATCGGTGCCGCGATCCAGATCTGCGTCAGCCATGCCAGTGTCACGGCCGCGAGCAGCGCCGTCGTCGGCGGCAACCCGCCCAGCCCGGCAAACAGCGCAAGGCCGATCGTCAGGCCGATCGCGCCGCCGGCCGCCAATGCGGTCAGCAGGATGCCCGGAATCGCCGCACCGTCGCGCGCGAACAGGCGGTCGGCGACCAGGCGAGTGGCGACGATGCCGATCGCCGCCGCCGCCAGCGCCGACAGGCTGAACGCATAAATCAGCACCGTCTGCACGAGATGCGCGGCATCGCCGTGCAAATGGTGTGCGGTCCAGCGTTCCAGCAGGATCATGCCCGCTGCGGTCAGCAACCACGGTCCCGAACTGATGAGCGCGCCATGCACGGCGGCGGCGGCGATCCCGCCCACGCCGTCTTCGCGCGCCACCCGCGCCAGTTGAAACCCGATGCCCGCCATCACTGCCCCCGAAAACCCGGATGCGGGTCCAGACCGCCTGCCGGACTGGGACCTATAGCGCGGGTTTCGTAACGGTCCCTTACAGGAAGAAGTCGTTCGCCGTCAGATTATGGTGGCCGAGCAGCGCGATCGAGAAGTCGGCGACGGTGCCGGCCCCAGTATTCCCCTCGACGACGGTATATTCCTTGCCGTCGACCATCTGGAAGCTGAAACGCAGCTGCGCCGCGCCGGTGAACTTCGCCCCCGGCGTCGCGAGCAGGTTGAACGCCTGGTCGCCCTGCGCGAACAGCGACGTGTTGGCATCGATCGCCGACAGGTCGATCTTGTCCTCGCCCGACCGGAAATCGGTGATGACATCGCGCAGCGACGACAGCGTGGAGGAGTCCCCCGATTTCTCGAAGCGGAACACGTCGCGCCCGGCCCCGCCGGTCAGCGTGTCCCGGCCATCGCCGCCGATCAGCGTGTCGTTCCCGTCGCCGCCGTTCAGCGTGTCGTTGCCCTGCCCGCCGATCAAACGATCGTTCCCGGCAAACCCGTTCAGCACGTCGTTGCCCGCATTGCCGTTCAGCGTGTCCTGTTCGTTGGTGCCGTTCATCGTTTCGGACAGGAACGTGCCGGTCTGGTTCAGGCCGACGACGTCCTTCACGGCGACCCACAACAGTTGCTTGTCCTGCACGCCGTACGAATCGGTCGCGACGATGGTGACGTCGTAGATGTTGTTGCGGTCGCTATCCTGCGGGTTTTCGAAATCGGGCGCGGTCTTGAACGTCACCACGCCGGTCACCGGATCGACGTTAAAGAAACTGCCTTCCCGGCCGGGTTCGATCGAATAGCGGATGCTGTCGCCGTCGCCCAGATTGGGGTCGGTCGCGGTGACGGTGGTAACGGCCGTGGTGTTTTCGCTGACCGCCGGCACCCATGCACCATCGGCACCGGCGAAGGACGTGATCGTCGGACCACCGGTCTGTTCGGCGACGTTCTTGACCGTGACGTACAGCATCTGGGTGTCGGTCGCACCGAATGAATCGGTGGCCATGACCGCAATGTCATAGATGTTGTTGCGGTCGCTATCCTGCGGCTTTTCGAAATCGGGCGCGGTCTTGAACGTCAGCACGCCGGTCACCGGGTCGATGTTGAAGAAATTGCCTTCGCGGCCCGGCGCGATCGAATAGCGGATGGTGTCGCCGTCCAGCAGGTTCGGATCGGTCGCGGTGATGGTGGCTACGGCCGAGGTGTTTTCGTTGACCGCCGGGGTCCATGCCGCATCGGCACCCGAAAAGGACGTGATGGTCGGTCCGCCGGTCTGTTCGACGGCGTTCTTGACCGTGACGTACAAAAGCTGCTTGTCGGTCACGCCGCGCGCATCGGTCGCGACGACGGTGACGTCATAGATGTTGTTGCGGTCGCTATCCTGCGGATTTTCGAAATCGGGTGCCTTGATGAACTTCAGCACGCCGGTGACGGGATCGATTTCGAAGAAGCGGCCCTCGGCGCTCGGATCGATCGAATAGCGGACCTGGTCGCCCTGCGCGACGTTTGGGTCGGTCGCGGTGATCCTGCCGACGACGGCGCTGTTTTCGCTGATCGCGGGGACCCAGAACGCATCGCTGCCATTGTACGACGTGATGGTCGGCCCGCCATTGGCGACCTGCTGCACCTTGACCGCATGGGCGCCGATCGCGCCGATGTCGATCGTCGCGATTTCGCCGATCAGCGATTCCAGCTTGCCGCCCTCGACCGAAAACCAGCTGGTGCCCGGCGCCTTCAGGTCGATCTTGACCTTGCCTTCGCCCTCGACGGTGAACGACAGGTCGCGCCCGTCGCCCGACACCGATTGCAGCGCGGCGCGCATCGGCAATTCGATGATGTGGGTCACATCGTCGGCTTGCCCGCCCATCTTGATTTCGAAGCTGCCGCCGGCAGTCGGCAGGAACACCTTGTCGGCGTTATAGGCGTACCAGCCCGTGACGCTCTGGATCACCTGTCCGGTCGTCTGCCCGTCGACGTCGAGCGCGAACAGCCCGGTGCCCAGCGGCGAGGTGACGGTGGCGTTGATCGTGTTGCCGATGACGCTGGTGACGATCTTCGACTGGCCGAACGCCTGGACCCGCGCGGCGAGATCGGCGAGCGTCACGAACTCGATCCCCGACTTTGCCGCCATGGCGATGAAGTCGGTGAACATCGCCTGGGTATAGGCGCTGGCGAGGCCATCGGCCGACCACATGGTCGGGCCGTAATCATGCCACGGCCACACCACCACCGGTGCATCGGCATTGGCGGTCAGCGCGCCAAATTCCTTGGCCCAGATCGCCTGCGCCTCGGCCACGGTCTTCTTCTGAAATTCGATCAGCGAGAAGTCGAACGACGTGTTGGGCGCGATATAGACCTGGCCCGACGCCGCATTGGCCGGGTTCATATACCCGATGGCGTTGGGATAGCCCGCGCCCACGCCCGAATAGCCGCCCGAGAGATACTGGACGTATTTCAGGATTTCCTGCGACGTCGCGATCTGTTCGGGGGCGCCCGGCACCGCCGCGCCGATAACCTTCGCATCGCGGCCGATATAGTCGCTGATCTGCTTTTGCAGCTCGGCACGGCTCTGCCCGAACTCATAGGCGATCTGTTCGGGCGTCAGGACGTTGGTGTCGTGCGGGTGGGTATAGCTGTGGGTGCCGATCTCGTTGCCCATATCGAGCAACGCCTTGTACACCGGCAGCGACGCCGCCCAGTCGGTCGACTGGCCGGTTGCCGGGCTGTTGCCGATATTGACGTAATAGCTGCCGAGAAAGTTGTACGTCTGCTTCCATTCCGCCAACAGCGGGATCAGCTTGTCATAGATGCCGGGCGCCGTCCCTTCCGGGTTCACCTCTTCGCGTTCCTGGCTCTGGTCCATGTCGACGCGCGAGGCGAACAGGCCGGTCTGCCGCGTCATTTGCAGGCCCACCGACAGGCCGCTGCCATGGACCGAATAGTCGATCGCCTTTTGCAGCAGGTTTTCGTCGGCCATTACTGCTTCGGACGAGAAGATGACGTTGCGCCCGCCGGTCTGCGTCGCGATCGCCGCCGAATAGGTCTGGCCGTTCACCGTTTCCGTCGCGATCGTCTGGCCGGTGCCGCTCTCGCTCTTGAACGCGTTCCAGCCCACGCCCTTGTATTCGTGGACGACCTGTCCGTCGGTGTAGCCGTCGAGCACGGTGCCGTTCGCATCGGTCGCCTTGATCGTCACGTCGGCGGGGAAGCCGCCGGTCACGCGGGTCGCATCGAACAACAGCTTCATCCGGCTGTAGCTGTCGCCGGGCAGCGCATTGCCCGCCTGGTCGTTGGTCATGAATTCGCCGGCCGCGATCAGGCCGATGCCGAACTGCTTGGTAGCCTGTTCCAGCGTCTGCGCGATCAGCTCGGCCTTGCCCGCATCGACGTTGCGGAACGAAGGGAAGACGATGCTGTCATATTTGGCGAGCGTCGACAGGCTGGTCAGGTCGGATTCGGTCAGGATGTCGAACGGCACGCCGGCCTGCATCGCTTGGCTCTGCGCGGCCATGAACAGCTGCGAATAGGCGGTCTTGGTGAAATAGGCGTCGGCGGTCGAATCCGACCACACGATCGCGATGCGGTGCGCCGGATCGGCGATCGCACCGGTGTCGTTGAAGACGGTGAACGGATCGGCCGAATAGCTGCCTGGCAGGAACACGGCGTCGTTCACGTCGTACAGCGTGTCGATCGCCTGCGGATTGCCTATCGCCGCCTTGGGCACTCGAAACTCAACGGTGGTGCGATTGGCCGACCACACCGCCTGCAGATTCGCCAGCACCAGCGTTTCGCCGGTACCCCCGGAATAGAGCGAAACCGTGCCGTCGGCATTGAAGTTGACGTTGTATTCGGCACCGCCGGCAAAGCCGAACACCTGATAGCCGGTCGCCGCGTTGCGATCGGTATTGAGCCATGCGGTGGTGTTGGTGCCAATCGCGCCGGGAGCCTTCAGCGCAAAGGCAAACGCGTCGCCATCGCTGCGGGCATATACGGCATAGCCATCGCCCAGACCCCGATCGATCCGATCCGCTTGGTTCCAGTCGTTCAGGTTGCCATCGAACAGGATCGGGGTTGCAGTCGCCATCGCCAGTGGTCCCATGGGATTATGGACCGCGGGCTTCGCACTGTCGGTGATCCACTGCAATCATCTATTGGATGGTTGCAAATCGTTGATCTAGTTAATTCGTACCACAACGGTACGCGTGGTGTGATCTTCCAGACGCCAGCAGCATTATGGGCCATCATGACCTTGCCGAGCCTTCCGTAGGCTGCACCGATCTCTGGCGGCATCCGAACGCCGGGGGCAAGCTGTGCGGCGGCCTGCGCGGCGATGAAGGCAAATCCGGCCAATACGATCTTCTTCAGCAAAAGTTTCGCCTTCCGCGGCCCAAAGCTTACGGTATCGTTCCGCCTTGGCAAGCCCGCTAGCAGCATCCAACCTGCCCCGAAGCTGCCACCACTTCCGGCAGGCGAGACCCACATCCGGTCGTTCAGGCCGCCATCCCGGCTCCCCGACCTCTGCCATTTATTCATGTTTGGGATTGGTCTCCAGGGCCCACGCCGCTCCCGACGCTAAACGGCGGGATTTGGGACATTCCCGACGTTCGCACTCGACATGTCGAACGGCAGCTCGTACCGAAAGCCGACGCTCAATTCTCAGCCAACCGGCATTGCGGAACAACAGAAGCTGAGCCTTCGGCGGAACGTCTGGTTTGAGATTTAGGAGCTGAGAAAGCAGCCTCTCTAGAGTTATTCCCCGCCCCGTGACCCGCGACTACCGACGAGAGAGCATCTCGTTGCGAGCAAGTCTCAAAATTTCCTCGATAAACTCGAATGCTCCGGGCGGAAACCAGATAGGAGTGACGCCGATGCGCAGCAGCGCCGCGTTGCGTGCGATCAGCGCCTCCTCATCGGCCGGCAATTGCTCGATAGCGAAGTGCTGCGGCAGATCGGCCGACTCGGCAAGCGCGCGGTTCATGATCGCCTCGAAGACCCGAGCCGTTCGATCCTGATTAAGGCTGCACCCGAGGAACAGCAGGCTGGAGTTGCGGAAATAATAGTCGAGTGCCTGCGGGATCGGCAGGCTTGGGTCAATGGCGCCGTGGCCATAGGCGGCGACATATTGATTGCGGCTGAGGATGCAGCCGCCGGGTGTGGCAATGTCGCCGTGCAGCTTGAGGATCGTGACGCTTTCGGCATCGGGCGCTGTCAGGATCGTGGCAGGCGTTAACACCTGCACCGGTGGCCCGCCGCCGACGTCGAACGCCTGTTCGAGCAGGCGGTCATAGTTGGTGGTGATGAGCGTGTCGGAAAACAGCTCGGCAATCAGATAATCGGCGGGCGGGATGGTGCCGTTGCGGGCGAAGGCGTCGCGCAGTTCCTGCTTGAACACCGGCTGTCCCAGCCGCTCTTCAATGGCGTGAACGATGCCCTCATATTCCCCGGCAGCAAGCATCGCCTCGACGTCTTCGGGCGGCAACCCAGCGGTGCGCCCTTGCTGGCGCAGATGGTCCTTCCATGTCGGGAAGCCTCCCGGCTGCGACAGCCCAGCGCCGATGAAGGGCACGATATTGGCGAGCGCGATCTGGTCGCAAAGCTGATCAAAGCGCGTGGCGTTGCGGTCGGCCCAGTGGGCGTCGGTGCAAAGCTCGACGAGAATCTCGCGGCTCAACCATTGGTTGCGCTGCCGCTGCCGCCATTCCTCGAAGGCGATGCTATATCCCTCGCGGTCGCCAACGAAGAACGCCTTGCTCGGGCTGGCCAGCCCGGCGACCTTCGCCACCTCACGCGCTTCGACGGCGTCCGCACCATCGAACCACTCGTTGAAGTCGCGATAGTCGCCATACTTGCGGTGCCGATCTTCCTCGCACCAACTCAACAGGGCGGGTGCCGTAGCCATGGCTCAGGCAGCAGCGCGTTCGACAATGGCGTCCGCAAGGCGCATCTGGATTTGCCCTGCGTCGGTAAGGCCCGCCTTGAGGCCGTCGCAAACGGCCATGAGGGCATCGACCTTGGCGACAATGCGTTGTTGTTCGTCGGTTGAGGGGATAAAAATCATCGCCGCCTCTACCTGCTTGGTCGAGATATGAGGCACGCCGTTGCTTCGACCGGGGTCAATTTGTTTCGAGAACATTGGCGAGTTTACCCAGAGGAGCACGTATTCTGGCACGAGGTGCTCGCTGAGTTGGAAGCGCCCTACGCGCTGCAAAAGCAATGAGGGCAAGTCCGACGCCGCGATCTGCGCAACCTTGGTGCCCGTGGAAATAAACGGACGATCCAAAGTCAGGACAATGTCCCCTTCGGTCAGCAGGAAACGTGAAAAGGACTCTGCGTCCTTTTCCGGCAGACAGACAGTTTCGCTCCAATCTGTCGAGCCGTGCGTTATGTTGATATTTCGGAGAAGCCGTATCCCGTCTTGCGTAAACCACTCGCTCTTGAACGCATAGCCGTTTTGCAGCGCCGCACCCGACTTGAGGGCGACGGGCGCTTGCGGCCATCTATCCACATGCAATAGACTGCCGCTTACTGCAAGTTCGAGGATCGTCTGTTTGAGCGCATCGACGCTGGCTTCGGTGGTGAAGAGGGCGTCGAAGTGGGCTTCGAGGCGGGTCCAGTTGGCGGCGAGGTCGGCGGCGTCGGCGCTGTTCACGAGGGTGGCGAGCAAGGTTTTGACCAGCGTCTGGTGTGCCGCCAGCGCCGCCGCGCTCTCCCCCTCCAGCGCATCGCACAGCGCCATCAACTCATCCACTTTTGCCACAATCCGCCCCTGTTCGGCGAGAGGCGGGAGGGGAAGCGGCGTGGCCTCGAAGTAAGATCGAGTGATGCGCTTTTGACCGGCGGTGCCGGTCATCTTCGCCTCTCCGTTGCGAAGGTATGTCCCCGTCTTCATTGTCAGCAGTAGGAAGCGCCGATTCAATTCTGGAAGCCATGGACGAGCGACGTGCAATTCAGTTGTCCCGGCTCCAATGCCGTTGCGCAGGCCTTGTAGAATAGCCGCTTTGCCATTTTCAAAGCAGGGTGTGATTTTTGCCAAAGCTACATCACCATCGGCAAAATGCGTGAACCCCTTCTTTATCTCTCCCCACTTCCGAACCTCGAAGTCATGCTCGCCAGCAATGCTCGATGTGACGAGTGCCATCGGCACGAACGATGCTTCCACATCGTCATCGGACGCGTTGCTAGGACTGATTTCGGCAAGCTCGGAAAGTTGCGTCCAACACCATCCACCGGGCAATTCCGGCAAGTCACTAGGCAACTCAGTAGTTGGTTTAGGCTTGCGCGCCTTACCCGATTGAACAGCGGCCAGCCTAGCGGCGGCGATAGCTTTCAACAGGACCCTGGCGGATTCATCCCCTTCGTCCTGAGGCACCAATCTCCCAAGCACGGCCAGATCAAGGATCAACGTCCGAAGCCGCTCGATACCGTAGAGACTTTTTCGCTTACCGCCGCCGCGCCCCGCGCCGTTCTTGCGCTCGGTGGCGGCAGTCCAGATGTCGAGATGGTCGCTGACCAGCGCGGCAATGTCGCTCATGCGTCGGCCCGTTCGCCGCCCGCCAGCGCCTCGGCGAGGATCGCCTTAAGCCGGTCGCGCAAGCCCTGCATCTCGGCCTGTTGGGCCGCATATTGGGCCAGCAGTTCGTCCGGGTCATGGCTCTCCCGATCCGGCGTGTGTGGGTTCTTGCGATCAAGGTTGAAGCCGGACGCCTCAACGTCCTCCGCACTAACGCGCCATGCCCGTTCGGTCTCAACACGCGCTTTGAAGCCATCCGCCTCATCGCCCCACCAGTCGCGCTCGGCTGCAAATTCCTCGAACTGCATCGGCCGGGACTTGTTGTAGTTGGTTACGCCCGGCGGATAAGGATGCTCGTAGAACCAGATGTGCTTGGTGGGCGTGCCCTTGGTGAAGAAGAGCAGGTTGGTCTTGATGCCAGTATAGGGGTTGAACACGCCGTTCGGCAGGCGAACGATGGTGTGCAGGTTGCACTCCTCCATCAGGGTGCGCTTGAGCATGGTCTTGGTGCCCTCGCCGAACAGGAAGCCATCGGGCAGCACCACGCCCGCGCGCCCACCGACGCGCAACAGCTTGATGATCAGCGCCATGAACAGGTCAGCGGTTTCTCGCGTGCGGAGATGGGCGGGAAAATTGCTTTCGATCCCGTCTTGCTCCATGCCGCCAAAGGGTGGGTTGGTGGCGATCACCGGCACACGATCCCGGTCCCCATAGTCGCGATAGGGCTTTTCCAGCGTGTTGCCGTGGCGGATGCCCTCGGGCGTGTCGATGCCGTGCAGGATCATGTTGGTGACGCACAGCATATGCGGCAGCGCCTTCTTCTCGACCCCGCGCAGGCTGGCTACCAGCGTCGCCTCATCCTCGGGCGATTTCACGAACTGGCGCTTGTGGTCGATGGTACAGGCAAGGAAGCCACCGGTACCGCAAGCGGGATCAAGCACGACTTCATCGAGCTTGGGCGCCAGCCGGTCGATCATGAACCGGGTGACTGCGCGCGGGGTGTAGAACTCCCCGGCGTTCCCGGCGCTTTGCAGGTCCTTCAGAATCTGTTCGTAGATCGCGCCGAAGGTGTGCCGGTCCTGCGTATTGTTGAAGTCTATCTCGTTGATCTTGTTGATAACCTGCCGCATCAGCGTGCCGGATTTCATGTAGTTATAGGTGTCCTCGAACACGTCGCGGATGACCTGGGCACGCTTGCCGACCTCGCCGATGGTGGGCAGGCTGTTTTTAAGGGTGAAGAACAGCTCATCGACGAACTTGACCAGCCCCTCGCCGGTGATGCCCTCTCGGTCCTTGGCCCAATTGCGCCAGCGGTATTTCTCCGGGATGGGTGAGCGAAAGTCAGGCTCGGTCAGCTCCAACTCTTCCTCGCGGTCATCGTAGATTTTGAGGAAGATCATCCAGACCATCTGGCTGATGCGCTGGGCATCGCCATCAACGCCCACATCCTTGCGCATGATGTCCTGAATGGACTTCACCGCGCCCGACACATTGCTCATTCGTTCGCTGCCTGTTCGTAAATTTGGGCTTCAAGATCGGTCAGCGCGGCGTCGTAAGCCGCCTTGCCGCCGAACGCGCCCTTGATGATTTCGATGGGGGTGCCGATAGCGTCGAACGGCCGCAGGCGCAGCACCTTCGTGTCCTCGATAGTCTCGATGCCTTCGTCGGCATATTTTTCGAGCAAGGCTTCCAGCACCGCCCGCGCCTGCTCGCCATACTTGGCAAAATAGTTGCGCTTGCGTACCTTCTCCGCGCGCTCGCGGCGGGTGAGCGGCGGCTGGTCATAGGCGATATGGGCGAGCAAATCGAAGTCGCTCACATCCTTGCCGACCTCGGCTTGCAGATTGGCAAGGACGATGCCGTGTTCCTCAAGCTCGGCGATGATGGCCTGCTTGCGGTCGCTGGCATTCCACTTCGCAATGAACTCATCAAGTGAGCGATATTCGGACAACACCGCCTTTTTAGCAAACTCACGATAGCTTTCGGTGATGAGTTTGCCGTCGCTGCCGACATATTTGATCTGCTCGGCGATGATGCGCACGGGGACACCCGACACGACCAGCTTGGTGCCGCCGGTGTCATCGTCGTCATCCTCATCGTCGGGGTCGCCATCGTCGGGATCAGGCGGGACCGGCGGGTCGTCGCCGCCCGGCTCATAGATAACCACCGGCTCTCCATCGAAATCGGGATCGCTGAAAAGCTCAGTCGCCTTCTTGAAGTCCATGATGGTGAAGAAATACTTGTTGTGGTCTTCGTCGATCCGAGTGCCCCGGCCTATGATCTGCTTGAACATCGTCATAGACGTAATCGTGCGGTCAAGCACGATCAGCTTGCAGGTCTTGGCATCGACGCCAGTGCTCAAAAGCTGCGAGGTGGTGGCGATGACCGGGAACGGCTGTTCCGGGTCAATGAAGTTGTCGAGCTGTGCCTTGCCCTCGATGCTGTCTCCCGTGATCCGCATGACGTAGCGCGGATTGTCGCGCGCGATCTTGCCGGCAGCGTTTACAATGGCCGCGCGCATCCGTTCGGCGTGGTCGATGTCCTCGCAAAAAATGATCGTCTTCGACATGGGGTCGGTCGCGTTGAGGAAGCGCACCACCCGCTCGGCAACCAACTTTGTGCGCTGATTGAGGACAAGGACCCTGTCCATGTCCATGCGGTTGTATTCGCGCTGCTCAATCTCATTACCGAGGTCGTCTATCATGCCTGCTGGCGGGGTCCAGCCCAGCAAGTCTTTGTCGATATCGATACGGATGACCTTATAGGGCGCGAGGAAGCCATCCTCGATGCCCTGCTTTAGGCTGTAGGTGTAAACCGGGTCGCCGAAGTACGTGATGTTGGAGACGTACTCGGTCTCCTTCGGCGTGGCGGTCATGCCGATCTGAATCGCGCCCTCGAAATAGTCGAGGATTTCCCGCCACGCGCTGTCTTCCGCCGCGCTCCCGCGATGGCATTCATCGATAACGATGAGGTCGAAGAAGTCGCGGGAGACCGACTTGAAGATTTTGTCGGTCTCCCCTGGCCCGGTCAGCGCCTGATAAAGGCCGAGGTGGATTTCGTAGGCCGGGTCAATCTTGCGGTTGCGCACCTTAGTCATGTGCTGGCCGAAGGGCTTGAAGTCGTTGACCAGCGTTTGATCGACGAGGATGTTGCGGTCCGCGAGGAACAGCACACGCTTCGCCTGTCCCGCTTTCCAGAGCCGCCAAATGATTTGGAACGTGGTGTATGTTTTGCCAGTACCCGTCGCCATCACCAGCAGGACGCGACGGTCTCCTTTCGCGATGGCTTCGACGGTCCGGTTGATGGCGTCTATCTGATAATAGCGCGGTTCTTTGCCGGAACCGTCCGCGTGGTAAGGCTGCTCAACCAGCGGCTCTTGCTTAGGCGTGATCCCGTGGAAACGGCAGTAGCGGAGATAAAGCTCCCGAGGCGGCAGAAAGGCGTCCATGGCGAGCGCCGTCTCGGTGTCTTCGCCATCGGCGGCCGCTCGATTATGCTGAGCGAAGCCATCGCCGTTGGAGCTTAAAGCCGTGGGAAGGTCGAGGATTTCGGCATAGCCCAAAGCCTGTTGCAGCCCGTCGCTGACGCCGTGCTTGTTATCCTTCGCTTCGACAATCGCAACCGGCAAACCGGGCTGCCAGGAAAGGACGTAATCGGCAAACTTGCGCTTTTTCTTGTTCCGAGCTGAAAGATTTCCGCGAACAATCACAGGACCAGGGGTCAGCGTAACCTCGCGCCGGACCTGGCGTAGCTGGTCCCAACCCGCGTCAACGATAGCGGGCGTGATGAACAAATCGCAAATGTCGCTTTCGCTCAGCTTCTGCTTTTCGGCCTTATCCACTCCGCCCCCCAATTAAGGCATTGGAATGCCTCCCAAGCTGCCATTGATGATGACGCCGATTCCACCCTGAGGAAATCGTCACCCATCGATCGCAATCCCTGCACCTTCAACTATGGCGACCAAAGCCCAGCACGCAATGGTTTGATTGGAAGATGGATGAACGACAGCGTAAAGGGTCGGCGAGGATGGCGGCTAATGGCTGGATTTGAGGCGCATTTCTCCCTGACCCTTCGCGCTGGGCGAATGGCCGGTTTTGACGGGAACAGCCATTCAAAGCCCGACAAGCGAACGGCGTGAGATGGTCGAAAGCTGCCAGCGCTGCGGCAGCGCAGACCCAGTTGCGGTCGTCCCTCGCCGGTTGGAGGCGTACCTAAAGCGGTCGCTCATACAGGTGATACGCTACGGCCGGAGTTGGACCGGTAGTGGACGGTCAGATTCGGTTCGACTGCCGCGCAAAGCTGCCGGTGGGGTAACGTGGACCACGCCATCCGCATTACCGCGGGCGACGGCGAGGTTCTCGATCAGCTCGACGAAGCCCGAACGCGAACGCCATTCGCCCGGCCGGTCGGTCTGTCTGTCTGCTGCGGTAGACCCTGTCCTTCTGCTCAAAGCGGTTGTGCCAGTGCATGACGGCGACGTCCCTGCTGTCCTCACTGCGTCCGGACCAGCTCCAGCGCGTGTCGCGCGGCACGGTGCGGAAAAACACGAAGGAATTCGGTCCGGGTGTATTTTCTCGGCATCGTCCTTCACACTTACGACGAACTCAGATAACGTCCGGTCTCGGGCAACGCGACATCGTAGCTGAACATCCCACCAAGCCGTGGCGGGCAGTTATTAGCAGGTAATCTAACCGTCGACGGGCTTCCCGTCGCCATCGGGAGCACGCACGCCCAACCGGTCGTCAAGCGTCCAGCGCACGCTTTCCTCTATCCGCCGCCTCGTCCAGATCGGAGAGGCGGCCGCCCGCTCGAGCAGGGCCGACCTTACCGTCAGAATCCATGGCATCTCCTCCTTAAGCTCATGTTCGAGCGTGCCGAGGTCGTAGCGGGCCGATAGTCCGATCATC
This sequence comes from uncultured Sphingomonas sp., assembly GCA_913777295.1. Classification (GTDB taxonomy): domain Bacteria; phylum Pseudomonadota; class Alphaproteobacteria; order Sphingomonadales; family Sphingomonadaceae; genus Sphingomonas. The sequence goes on from CAJYRU010000257.1 coordinate 33,392, forward strand.
ACCTCGCGCAGCTGAAGCGGCTTCAGCGCGACGAGTTCATCGGCGAAGGCGACCGGGTCCAACGTCGCGAGGACCGGCAGGCGCGCCAACGACTCCGACGAGTCCCGGGAATTCGCGATCCGCCTGACGAACTCGGTCGCGTCCGCGCGCATAACCGAGAGGAGCTCCGTGGCCTGAGCTGCGAACCGGTCGCGCTGCCCCGCGGCACGTTGCTCATCGAGGTAGGCCAAGATTTCGCTGAACTCCGGTTTTTCGCGGCCGGAGAAGCCGAGACCGGCAAAGCTGCCGTGCCGTACCTCATCCGGCACCGTCAGATTTGGCGGCTCGAGCCGGCCCTGACTTCGGAGGTCATCGACGTAGGCACGACACTCCGCCACTGCCTGCCGCAACGTCCACCCTATCGCGCCGAGACCGGCGAGCTTTAGGACCTGACTGAAGACATGGAGCAACTCGCCGGTCACATCGTAGTCGCGCGCCTCAAACTCTTCCATCAGGGTTTGGGCGGCCGCAGCTATCTCCTCGTCACCACGCTCACCCGAATACCAGACTGTCCTCCACGAAGGTTCGTCCTCGGACGGGAACCAGGAACTCGCATCGAACGCCTCCCGCACCCGCGTGGGATCCACAATTCCGTCAATAAGGATATCGCCGAGCAAATCGTCCGGGAGCAACGTGTCGTGCATCGTCAGGCCGCTATACTTTGCGGACGCGAGGCGCAGCCTGCTCGGCTTCTCCGCATCGTTGAAGAGCCCGCTGTATCGACGGGTGGAGCGTGCCCTCACGTCGATGGCGTCGATGTTGCCCGCCTTGAACTCGAACGACATCGCGAACAGCAGGCGCATCATCGCATTCATCGCGCCAGCGTTGGCTAGGTGCCGACCGTCGAGCGCATCGTGTACCCTCTCGAAGTCCCAGAGCGTCTGCTGGAGGAGCCGCAGGTTGCCCGTGCGCGACTGCTCGTAGACGGCACGGACTTCAATCGCGGACTGCTCCAGGAACCGACGGGCGGGTTCGGACTCGAGCGTCTCAAGGAAGGAGCAATAGGCGGCGTCGAAGTCGGGCCGCACAGTCAAAGTCCGTCCGACGACCTTCTCCTTCGAAATTTCGAAGTCACCGCCATCGGCTCGACCGATGATCCTGTCCTCATCTGCGACGAGAACGACCTTGCGACCGTCACGCTCGACCAGACGGTTGATGTAGCCGAGCACGTCGGTGATGCGCATCGAGCTCCGCTCGATATCGTCGAAGATGTACCCGTCGGCGACCGGCAGGCTCGCCAGCGCGCCGGTTCCAAGTGGTTCACGGGGGATGCCGACGACGTCACCCGGCCGCGGTCTGCTGTTCGATCCCTCCGTCGTTCGCCACGGATAGCGCGCGAGCGCCATCGCTTCGTCGAGCTCGCGCCTGCTCGACAGCCCATACATGCTGATGGACAGGATGCGGAGGCCATGCTCGGCGGCCTTCGCCACGGAGCACTTCACGAGATGCGACTTGCCTGCACCCCATTTGCCCGTGAGCAGGATAGCGAAGCCGGGATTGTAGGGAAGCCCGAAGAATCGCTCGAGATAACTTGTCACATGCTGGTTGGGATTGGCCGGCACGAACGAGATCTCATCGTCGCGCTCGTTCAGCGCTGCCACCCCGTCCTGATCGATCTTCACCATGCCTCATCATTCCGACGGTGCATGCCGCTTGTCGATAGGGATCTCGCGCTGGCAGTATCGGCGCATGCACCGTCGCCTACGAAACATCCTAGTCGCCGTCGCCTTCGCGCTTCAGGCAGGAACCGTCGCACCAGCCGACGCTCAGCCGAAAGCGCCCCCCGGTGCGGCCGCCACGCCCAGCCCGGGAGTGACGCCTGCATCGGTCGTCACTCCCGCCCCGATCCCGAACCCGCAATTGACATCGCCGCCCGAGCCGCCGTTCGTGGCCCATGGCGATCCCTCCGACCCAGGCTGCTACCGCGAGACCGTTCACGACAGGGCGGACCTGTGTGCGCAGTGGCGCGCTGCGCTCGCAGCCGAGGCGGCCGCGTCGAGCAGCGGGCGCGCAAACACGATCGCGATCGTCAGCTCCGTCTTCAGCCTGCTGGGCATCATCGGGCTGCTGGTGACGCTTTGGCTGACGAGGACGGCCAACACGCTCTCGCGCCGCGCCGCCGAGGCGGCAGAGAAGACGATGCGGGACGCACGAGAGATCGGCGAGGCACAGGCGCGCTGCTACCTGTCGATCGAGGCGGTCATGGCCTACATCGGAGAGTCGGACGGCTGCCCGCGGATAATGGTCAGCATCCGCAACAGCGGAGCATCGCCTGCACTCGACACGACGTGGACGGCGTCGATGGGCTACACCTCGATGGGCTCGGACTCGGACGCGGACGCGGACGCGGACGCGGCGCGACGAGACGACCCGCGGTCGGCGGACGCGATCCGGGCTGCGATCGCCCCTGGTAAGGTGTTCGACGTTCCCTACGTGAAGCTGGACTTCCCGATCACGCCGGCCGAGCGCTCGCACGTCATCGAAGACAGGAACTGGATCCAGCTCTCCGTGAGGCTAGTGGTGACGGCCAACGACGTGTTCGGAAGGTCGGTGGCGACCGAGGACTTCTACACCGGCGTGATCCACGACCTCGGCGTCTGGTTCGCGCTGGAAGCAACCGGGGCGAAGCCAATTCGGACCGTATCGGAGGATAAAACGATTAGCGCCTAAGGATGCTACCTCAGCTGTCCCTCACGACCCTCCCAACGGGCTGACGCTACGTCTCCACCCCGAAATCCGCATCTCGCGCCAGTTCGACGAAGGCCTTGAGATCCGACACGACGTCCACCTTGCCGCGCCACGCATCATGGAATTGCATGGGCACCTTCTCAGCGGTCACGAGGCAGTTCACCATGCGGATCTGGTCGGCCGGGATGCCGGTCAACGCGGAAAGCCAGTCGAGGTGGGCGGTGATGATCCTGATCCGCGTGAGGTGCTTGTGCAAGGGACCCAGATTGCCCTTCTCATCGATGTGGTCGGGACCGTACTCCTGAAGCCGCTCGGCGATCTCGCCAGCAGTCTTGTCCATCATCAACCGCTTGCACTCGATCAGGAGCACCGTCCCCGTCGAGCGGCGCCAGGCCAGCACGTCTACATCGCCGTTGTCCGTGGTCGCGCCACCCAGCTCGCTCATGCCTACGTCGGACCGCGCATCCCAGCCCAAACCGCTGAGCGCGTCGCGAACCTCGACGTTAAACGCATGGCCGATCCGATCGATCACGCCGCCGACCCACGAATGCATCTCCTCGCTGCGGAAAACCGTCTGTGGCAAATGCCCCGCGGAAGCGCGCATCGCGTAGCGCCATGCCTCGTGCGCGAGCGGGACGGACACCACACAGACCGCGTCCTCACCCTTCGAAAGCCGCACTATTGGCCGCATAAGCAGCGATAGCCGCCGTGCGTAGCGCCAAGGCCACCAGTCGCGCGGCGTGGCGTCCTTCGGTTTCCCCTCATCCCAATTCTTGCGGGGCATGAGCGTTATTCGGTCGAGGGCGAACGACGCCGCCGCCGCCGACATCGGCCCGATCTCCTGCAGCACCCCGACGATGTCCGCGCGCCGTACCCTGGCGACGGTCGAGCCTGGGAGCGCAAAAGCCGCCAAAGCCTCGGTCAGCTCCACGTAAGTCAGCGGCGTCATGCCGAACTCTGCGACGAACGCCTTCTCGAACTGCTCCGGAGTATCGTTCGCGTCGGATACGGTGCCGGCGGCCAGATCGGCCTCCTCCCCCCCCTCGTCCCCGAGCGGCTGAAGGAGGTTCGCATACGACGCAGCGGCCAGCTCGAACTGCGCCGAACTGTGCGCGGCGAGGAAGGGCGTCTGAACCTGCGCTCTGAAACGGTCAGGCAGCTCGATCGACCCGTTGGGATGGACCAGCATGCCCTCGTCCGAGAAGCCGTAGTGGATTTCGTCGCTGCGGCCGGCGACCTCAACTAGCGATGACACGAGCGCCGCCAGGTCGTCGAAGACGGCGTCCGAACACGGCACCCCGCCGGTCACGGGGCTGGTGCACACCGCCATCTCGACGAGGACGCGGGAAGCGAGGCTGGCCAGCGCACGCTCGCCCTCACGCCGGACAGATGCGTCAACGACATCGCTACGTCGGGTATGAAGCGCCAGGACCGCCGCCGCCGTGATCCGGGACTGGTAGCGGTCACGCTGCAGAGCGTCGTGGTTCTCGAGACAGCGGACGATGAGCGTTTCACGGTCAAGCGTGAGCAGCTGCGCCTTGATCCTCGCCCATAGCGCGTCGACGACCCCCTCTATAAGGCCCGTCGCGTCCTTCCCCATTAGCCGCTCCGACGCCTTCTTCGGCAGCGGGCGGCCAGACAGTCCTGCTAGCCCTATCTGCATCGGCTCGTACGCGTCCGCCGCGACGAAACGCGGCGCGTCGAGCGCCGCGCCGAGCAGCACGGCCTGCGCCCTGTATTGAGGTGCCGTCATGTGCAGGAAGCGTGCCTCCTCGCCTCCGACCACCTCGAGCGCAATGTGCTCGACCTCCTGCCGGGCCAAGGACTGCTTTGCAAGCAGACAGGCGCCTTCGACAAGCGCCTCGACCATGCGCCGGTCGCCGATGTTGTCGGCGAGACGGAAGGCCTGGAGGTAGTCAAGTGCGCAGTCGATCCGAACCGCCCCGTCGCGCAGCCGAACCGTCGGCCTTCCCACGGAATCTCGCGTCGGCCTAGGACCGCTGATCGGTATCTCATCGGTCTGCACGTCGAGCTCGAAGACCACCCGCTGCGGAAGGTCACTCAGCACCCGGTCGAGATGGACGGCTACCGGGAGCATCCAGCTACGCGCCATGTCCCACATGCGGTATGACAGGGATGACCGGTCGCCTGGCGAATGACGCTCGCCCGTCATCCACCAGATGCGGCCGCCGACCTCGGCGCAGCCGCTCGGCTTCGAAGTGAACTCGAGGTTCGTCGCCGTGTACTCCGGCGTCACCAACGTCTCCGGAAAGAACGCGTCCGCGGATCGCCGCTCCACCTCCACCCAGCGACCCTCCTCGGGCGCGAGGACGACGTGCCTATCGATGACCTGACGCAGCGACGCTCTCATCGCCGCCGCGTTGTCCGTCCCCATGTAGACCACCGCACTGGTCGGGTCGGCCTCGTCCGGAAGCGGCGTGAAGCCGAGCGAACGGATCCACGAGTAAATGTTCGCGAAGCCGTTGAAGTTGAGGAACTCGACCCCGCCGGCCGCCAGCCTGGCCTGGTTGTCCAGCATCCGCTTCACGCGCAGGCAGTTGAAGCCGGGATCTCGGCTCAGAAGTGTGAAGTCGTCGATGCCCATCCCGATGACTTGCCAGCCATCCGGAACTTCGCCGATCTCGACCACGAAGCCGCGGCCTAGGCCGCCGTGGACCATTACCGTCAGGCCGGACTTGTATCCCGGCAACGCCCCGAGCGCTTGTGCCCGCCGCGCCGCGAGCGCCGCCACCGTACGCGGGACCCGCCGCATGTCGAAGAGGCCCCGTGCATGTGCCTCATTCAGATCATCGTGGATAACCACGACGTCGACCGGCGTGCCGATATCGATCGAACCGCTGAAAGCCGTCACACCGGCGGAATCGACGGTCATCCCGCCATCGTCCGGCACGATCCGCCACCATGCCAGCGCCGCCCTCCAAACGGCGTCCACCTGATACGACTCCACGACTTCCCTGAGGTCGTCGATCGCTTCGTTGGCGAGCGCTGTGTCAAGGAGGCGCCAACGGATCGCGAACGACACCGCCGAGGGATAGAGGAGCACCGCCCCACCGTCCGGATCCAAGTGGACAGGATGCCGATCGAGACCGCTGCGCCCGACCGTCTCTCCTGCCATTCCCGTCGCGTTCGACGGCGTGAACTCGAACGGGCGCAGATCGAAGGTGTGGATGGCAAGGTCCGCCAACTCGTCGCTAGTGAAGCTGACGTTCGAGCCAGCCTCATCGAGCGACCGCGCCGTCACGATGATAGCGGTCCGATGGGTCCCCACGCTAAGGGCGTTTCGCGGCACGTCCGCCCGCGCGGCCACCGCCTCGCTCAGTTCGAGGAGGGCGCTGAACTGCCGGCGGAGGTGGCCCGCCCAGTCGTGCCCGGCGGCCTGAAGCCGGTCGGTCGCGGCAAGGGCCGTCTGCAGGTGCTGCCCCTCGCTTTCCGAAAGCCCGCGAAAAACACGCGCGTTGCCCATCCATCCGACGACGTTCTCAACGAAGACGTCCTCGACTGGATCCTCAAGGTGCCCAACCTGCGCTCGGATCATCGTCAGCCATCCCCGGACATGGGCCGCTGTGGGGACGCGATCGCCGGAGCAGTGCCTTGCGGCCAGCTGCGCCAGCACCTCCAGCTGGACGTTATTGGGATGTAGGTCCGGTCGGGTCAGGAGACCTCCAACCTGCGTCAACGTCGCCGCTCGATCGAACCTCGCCAGCCTGCCGCACAGCCTGCCGAGTTTTTTCTCAAGAGTGAAAATCCGCATCGCTTCGGTGGCAAGGGCAGCCGAGGAGAGCTGCCCCAATTCACCCCGCCCGATGCTCGATGGTCTTTGCATAGGGCCAACGTAATGAATACCGGAGCGGATGTCAGCCACGCCTCGCGCAGGTGTATTGCACGGACTTACGTGCAGCGCTGGTGGATTCCCCCAATGAGGGGCGTCCTGCAAGGATTGTCCGGCGCGAGTTTTTCCGTGCGCGCTTGAGGGCGAGGATCACTACTGATTTGGCGGGACAAAAAGAGATTTGACGGGCTCAATCCGTCTGCACTGCGCTCATCAAGTCCATGAAAATGCGCGCAGCATCGCAGTCGCTATCGGCCCACTTTCAGCCGTTCGCGACGCCCCGCCCGACAATTGCAGCTTGTGGGCCGGAGCTCGTTTCATGAACAAACGTCCGATTACGCCATCTGACCGCCTGAAAGCGGACGGGCGGTTCTCCACCCCTATGGCTCGCTGGTGTCAGAACTGAGCGGTTGTGACAATTAGAGACGGACCGCTCAGCGTGTCCGCCATCGCGGAGAGGTCTACAAGCGTGCCGATGTTCACAGACGGAACTCTCGGCCAAAAAAATTAATCGACTGACGGGCAACGCTACGCCTTCCACCGGCAATCGCGTTCGCACACGGACGGTAAGGCGTCTGGGAGCGCCGTGGCAATCGAGGGAGGGCGAGCGCAGCTTTCGTCGCCCCAACGCGTCCTACGGGGCTTAGCGAGGCGATCCCGGCAACACCGACCCCTGAAAATCCGCCCCGGTGAGAAAAAATCCCTACGTGTGGACGATAGCGGTCTAGGGCGCCGACCCCTCCCCCAGAATCTACCCCCCCCGGGGGGGGGGGGGGGGGCCAACCGCCGCCCGGCCGCGCCCCAACCGCCGCTGGTTTGCCCATCGGTCCCGCTAGCGCGACGTACCCGCGACGAAGAACGCAGGGCGAAGACCGATGCGAGGGTCAAACCCTTGCACGGAACGCCCAACCCTTGCGTAACCCTTGCACAGTCCCGAACCGCTAAGTGACTGTAAAAGAACGATAGTGGTTTGGAATGTGCAAGGGTTGCAAGGGTTGCAAGGGTTTTGTGTAACCCAACGCGCATACGCAGCCGCGCACGCGCGCACATGTACGTGAGACAGGGGTACGCAGAACCCTTGCAACCCTTGCAAAGCTGCAGAAAACTGCGGCTAAAGCCTTGCACAAAGCCTTGCGTAACCCTTGCACGAACCCTTGCAAGGCCCTCAGACTGGCAAGTCATCGTCATCTCCATAAGGGGGCGCGGGGGACCAATCGCGATCATTAGCCGGCGCATCGTCGGCGAAGTCATCAGGCGTCCGCGTCATCGTCAGGTCGACCCAGCGCATGCCGTGGCTTTCCACCTTGCGGTGTCCACGATCGCTCATCGCCTTGCTGAACCCGGTTTGCGTCCACTCACGCTCGCCGGCCGCGCGCGCCCACGCGATGAACAAGGCGTAGAGCAACGACGATTTCACGCGTTCGCCCTTGGCCTCGGCCGTACAGGACGCGAGGAACCGTCCTAGAGGGTCGCTCTCTTCCCGGTAGTTGGCGGTAGCACCGCGCACGATCGCGGGTTCCTGTAGCCCGTGCAGCCGCCAGTCGATCAAGCCAGCCAGCAACCGGTTGAGGATGCCGCTCGCTTCCCGCCGCATCTTGTCGATCAGCTGCCGGTCCTTTTCCGCGTCGGGTATCTGCACTTCCCACGGGACCAGCAGCACGCGTCGCCAGATGCCGTCATCGACGCCGGTGATCGACGGGCGGTGGTTGCCCGATATGGTCATCTTGAACGCCGGGTTGAGGTCGAACGGGTCGCGCATCAATCGGCGAACTGGGATAGGCTCCCCGCCCGTGGCGAGCTTGATTAGCGCCTCGGCAAGTTTAGCCCCCTTCTCCGGTTCCGATGTTCGCAACATGCGCACGCCTACCAGCGCCGCGAGGTCCGGGGATGCGTCAGATCCTTTTCGCTTCCGACCTTGATCGAGGAACGTTTCAATTGGGACGGTGCCGGAATAGTCGCCCGCGATCGTCGCCCACGTATCGACCAGCGTCGACTTGCCGTTCGCGCCCTTGCCATGGTGAAACACCAGCTTCTGTTCGGTCACGTCACCGGTCAGCGACAGCCCGCCCCATTGGTGAAGGAACCGCCGCATATCGTCCGCCGGCTGTACGCGGGCGATGAACCGGTCGTAGATCGGGCATTCCGCACCAGGTCGAAACTCGACAGGCATAAGCCGGGTGATGAGGTCCGCAGGATAGTGCGGCCGCAAATGCAGCCGCGCCCATGGCTCTGGCGCATCGCGCTCGTAGATCAGTTCCAGCGTGCCGTTCAGCACGTTGACCAAGAACGGGTTGCGGTCGAGTTGTTCAGGCTGGACAGTCAGCCCGGCACCGGTCAGATTCTTGGCGATGCCGGCGATGCAGCCAAGCCGATTGGCGCTTTCGGACGCGCGCGCCCACGCCAACAGCTTGTCGGATAGCAGAACTTCCGTGCCATCGCGTTTCGTGTCGACAAGATCGTCGAGCGCATCAACCTCGCCAAGATCGCGCCGGCCGCTCTCCCGCATGACGCGCGCCTCTTCGCGGATCGCGCGAACAGTATCATGTACCATTCCGCCGATAAGGGCATCAGCGCCATCGAGGACGAACCGTCGCCCGTCATATGCAACCCAGCCCATCTTATCGACGTACCGGATGCGTTCGCCGTAGCGCGCTGCCAAGCGCTCCGCATTCCCCAAGTCCGTCATCGGATAGACGCAAAGTTCGGCGTGGAGAGTATCACCCCCCGGAGCGTGCAAGGGTTGGCGCATCGATCTTTTCCCGCCGCGCGGCGAACGCGAGAGGGAGCGGTCCGTGATGTTCGACAGATCGCGCGGCGATGACAACCCCGCCGCCCAACCACTATCGACGGTTGCGAGGATCGCCTGTTCGTCGTCGTTGCCGGGATTGGCGAGCGCCGCCGCCATCACCTCGCTACGAGCGCGCGCCTCTCCGATCGCCTCGGCCGCGACCAGCTGCGCAACGGAGAAAGCACCCCGGTTGAGCGCGTTCTGTCGTGCGCCGCTGGCAGCGGTACGGATCGAGGTACATTCGCGATCGAGCGCCGCCAGAGCATAGCGCTCGATCGCGCTACCCTCCGCCTTCGCCGCCGGCTTGGACGAACCACGCGGCGTTGCACCCTTGCCGGTTTGCAAAATGCCTATCAGGGAAGGCGGTGCTTCCGCGACCGGAGTATCGGCCGCACCGCGCAACCAGCGGTAGTGTCGATCGTCGGCAGTCACGCTTGGCGGCACGATGACGTATCCGCCAGCGCCGCGCACATCAACGTGCTGGGGCAGGTTGCCACGATTGCGGATCGCCCCGCCGTCAGCCGGCTGCTTCAGATACAGGTGAACGCCACCGCTCGGCGTGCGCACGGCCAGCGACGCTGGCAACGTTGCGCCGATCTGCTCCTGCAACTCGCCCTTCAGGCGATCGAGCGTCCATTCCCCCCCGGTGTCGGCATCAACCCGTGGATCGAAGTCGAGTACGAACAGACCGTTGCCGCCCATGGCAACGCCGATCATCGCGTTGGGCCACCGCATCCACCACGCGGTTATCTGGTCCGCGACCGTGCTGGCCTTTTTCAGACCGCCGGTTCCCTTGATAGACTTACCGGCCGCGTCCTTATCGGTAGGAACCAGCGGGCGCTTGTCGCGAGGCGAACACGGAAAGACCGGCCAGCCTCGCTCCGCATAGTCGAGCGCGGCTCGCAGCAGCGAGTTCACCGCGATCATAGCGGCACCTCCAGTCCGAAGTGATCGCCACCCCGGCAAAGCTCGATACCCGCCCGCTTGCTGTGGATAATCTCGCCGTCAGGCGACAGCGTTCGAAGCCGCGCGAACGCATATCGCCGCGCTGCATAGAGCCGCATGGGATCGGACGGCGGATAGCGACGATCAATGCGCAGGAACGGAAACAGGGTCAGAACGATGAAGCGCTCCGCACAGCGCGTCACGGGCATCTCGACCAGCTGCACCGTTGGCGAGGTGCAGGACCAGGCCCGATAGCCATGCAATTCTGGTCCGACCGGCCAACCGTCCACGCGTTGCGCGTGCCGTTCCGCAATCTCCGATTCGAGCCGCGCTAGGCCGGTGAGCGGCGCGCCATGTTGCCGCCCCGTCACAAGCCCCTCCCCACAGGTAGAGCTGGCAAAGGGACCGGATAAAAGGACCGTAACGGAGACGTTAGCGGAGACGCGTCCGCGTCGGGCTTCTCCGAAAATGGCGTAAAAGCTGGTGCACCCGAAGGGATTCGAACCCCTGGCCTCTGCCTTCGGAGGGCAGCGCTCTATCCAGCTGAGCTACGGGTGCTTGGCCGTGGAGGCACGCGCCTAGCAAAGGTCGGCGGGCATTGCCAGCCGTTTC
>CAJYRU010000258.1 GCA_913777295.1 uncultured Sphingomonas sp.
GGCGGCGGCCTGTCGGGCGTCACCACCGGCCTCGATTCGGTCAATGGCCGGATCGGCGGTATGCACCACAGCGATCTCATCATCCTGGCCGGCCGTCCCGGCATGGGGAAGACGTCGCTCGCCACCAACATCGCGTTCAACGCGGCGCAGCGCTACATGGACGACCAGCGTGCGGGGATGGAAAAGGGCAAGTCGGTCGGGGCGAAGGTCGCGTTCTTCAGCCTCGAAATGTCCGCCGACCAGCTCGCCACCCGCATCATGGCGGAGCAGGCAGCGATCAGTTCCGAAGCGCTGCGCATGGGCAAAATCCGCAAGGAGGATTTCACCCGTCTCGCCAATGCCGCCGCCGATCTGGAGCAGTTGCCGCTCTATATCGACGATACCGCCGGCCTCTCCATCTCCGGCCTGCACACCCGCGTTCGCCGGTTGCAGCGCAAGCTGGACGGCGAACTGGGGCTGGTGGTCGTCGACTATCTTCAGTTGCTGCAGGGATCGGGCAAGGGCAGCGACAACCGCGTGCAGGAAATCTCGGAAATTTCCCGCGGATTGAAGACGCTGGCCAAGGACATCGGCGTGCCGGTGATGGCGCTGTCGCAGCTGTCGCGCGCGGTCGAACAGCGCGAGGACAAACGGCCGCAGCTGTCCGACCTTCGCGAATCCGGCTCGATCGAGCAGGACGCCGACATGGTGTGGTTCGTGTACCGCGAGGATTATTACGTCGCGGCCAAGGAGCCGAAGCGCCCGCGCGACGGCGACGATGCCAAGGTGTTCGAGGACCATGCGAAATGGGCGATGGACATGGAGCGCGTGTACGGTCTGGCCGAACTCATCATCGCCAAGCAGCGGCATGGTGCGACAGGCAAGGTCACGCTGAAGTTCGAGCCGCAGATCACCAAGTTCAGCGACTATGCCGGCGGCGGGTTCAGCGGGCTGGAGGAATAGCGGGCCGTTCTTTCCCGACCCTGAAGTCCCAAACGTCATCCCAGCGAAGGCTGGGATCTCCTGGTGATGGCGGGGGCAGGAGCCGCTGGAGACGCCAGCCTTCGCTGGGGTGACGGCAGCAGCCGATGTCCACAAGAAATGGGGAGGTGCCGTGTGGCACCTCCCCAGTCGTTCCGCTCCGGGGGTTAGATGCGGAACAGCACACCGACCACGATACGACGATCGTTCAAGAAGCTGAACCGGTCGTACAGCTGGCCGCTGGCATCGATGTAGGAGCGCGCCTTGCTCTTCGTATCGAGGATGTTCGCGATCGACCCGCGGATCTGCAGATTGTCGATGTTGAACTTCAGCGACGCGTCGAGGAAGCCGGCTGCCGAGTTGTAGATCGGGTTGCCGGTCACATAGTCGCGATAGGTCGTCAGGTACGACGAACGCCAGTTATAGGCGAGCCGCGCCTCGACGATCTTGTCCTGATAGATGCCGACCGCGTTGGCGATGTGCTTCGACTGGCCCAGCAGATCGTCGACGCCCCAGCGGAACACGGTGGTCACGTCGTCCGGCACGCCGTCACCGTCGCTGTCCACGCCATTGGCGGGCGGCGTCGTCTTGGCGTCGATGAACGTGTAGTTCCCCTGGAAACCCAGATGCTTGAGCGGTCCGGGCAGGAAGTCGAAGAACTGCTGGTAGCCGATCTCGACGCCCTTCACGGTCGCCTTCGCCTGGTTGACCGGGCCGTTGTAGATGATCGGCACCGACCGACCGTCCAGCGTAACCGACCCCAGCGGCAGGTCGCCGTTGGTAATGATGTTGCGCAGATCCTTGTAGAACCCGGCAACCGACAGATAGCCGCCCTTGAAATACCATTCGTACGACAGGTCGAAGCTGTCGGCGGTCGTGGGTTTGAGGAACGGGTTGCCGCGGCTGACCCGGATTTCCGCCGGGGTGATGTTCTGCGCGCCGCGATCGATGCCGAACAGCGGATCGTTGCGATCGGTGATCTGCGGGAAAGCGATGCGGGTAACGGTCGGGACATATTCCTGCGACGCGCGCAGGTCCTGCACGTTCGGCCGGCTCAGCCCCTTGCTGTAGGCTGCGCGGAACAGCATCTCGCGGTTCAGGTTCCATTTGATGTTGACCGACGGCAGCCAGTGCTCGTCCTTCAGCTTGAGCGTCCGGGCGATCGCGGCCTGATCGGCATAGGCCACCGTCTGCGGCAGGAAGTCACGCGGATCGTCGCGGCTTTCCGCGTCGTCGGTGCGGGTGCGCACGCCATTGGTGAACGGCGACGTCTGAATATCGGCTACAAACGGACGGAACGCCTGGAAGCCCGACGAGTCGAGATCGGTGCGGACGTAGCGGACGCCGACATTGCCATCGACTGACATGTCGTTGTCGAATTCATGCTTGAAGTCGACGCGGACATAGGCGTTGCGCGTCTTCTCCATGATGTTCGACGTATCTTCCGGGCGGAAGATCGGGTTGCCGAACCGCGAACCGTCCGACGTGCCGCGCGGAACCCAGCCGTAATTGCCGTTGGCGGTCTGCGGTTCGGCGTTCAGGTAGTTGCGGAAGCTGGCGTAGTTCGACAGCAGGTCCTGGTTCACGAACACGAACGAATTGTTTGCGCCCTTCACCACGCCGCCGCGGAAGAAGTCGTTAAAGCTGACCGCTTCGAAACCCTGCGACGGGTTCTGGAAGGTGCCGGCCACCGCGAAGCCGCCGCGACCATCCCATGCCGGTGCGATCGAGCCCCAGTTGAGCGCCATTTCCGAATTGACCTGGCTGCGTTCCGAATAGCGTGCGCCGAACTTCACGCTGTCGAACCAGCTGGCAAGCCCTTCGCCGCCCGACACGTCATAGGCGAGGTCGCCACGGAATGCCTTCAGGTCGCCGGTGCCGACCTGGAACTGGTCGGCGGCGAACTGCCACGTCGACCCGTTGAAGTCGGCGGTGCTGGTCGGCGTCGGGATGAACACGCCGGCGGTGGTCGCCGTCGCGTCACGATCGCCGGTGAAGCGCGTCTGGTTCGGGTTGAAGCGGTGCTGCGGGTCGATCAGGAATTCGATCGATGGATTGTCGAGATCGTGCCGGATTTTCCAGTTCAGGTAGGTGTTCATCCCGCCCCAGATCGAACGCTGGCGGGCATCGGCCTTCGTGTATTGGCCGTCGAGGGTGATGAACAGGCGGTCGGTCGCGTTCCACTTCAGGTTGAGGCTGAAATCCTCGGTGGTCGCTTCCTCGATCTTGCCGATGCCGAGCGAGCCGACCGGCGAACCGCGCGCGCCGGTCCACGAATCGGCGTTGTTGGTGACATATCCCGATTCCATCAGGCCGCCGCGCACCGGGATCAGCCGTTCGCAGTCGCCCGGATTGGATGGGAAGCCGCCGGGGCCGCTGCACATCGGTGTACCGGCCGATCCCCAATTCTTGTTGATGACGATGTCCGACACGCCGGCGGTGGTGCCGGTGTCATGTTCGGGGAACCATTCGAAGGTGCGTTCGATGCTGTTGATCTTGTTTTCGGCGCGGATGTACTTACCGGTCAGCTGCAGGCCGTCGCGCTTCCACTGCGCTGCCAGATAATAGCTGATGCGTTCGCGATCGACGTCGTTGGTGCGCAGCTGGAAACCGGGCGTGATGCCGACGATCCGCGACGGATCGACCCCATTGAACTCGTTTACCTTGTTCGCGCCGGTGAAGTTCGTTTCGGGCACCTGTCCGGCGGCATTCAGCACGCGCGGCATCGGCGCGTTCTGCTGCCAGCCATGGATGCGCGAGTCGAGACGGGAGCGCGAATAGGAACCGAGGATGCCGAACTCGCCAATGTCGGTGTCCCAGCGCTTGCCGGCGGTGATGCTGGCCTGCGGCGACCATTTCTTGCGCAGGTCGGAATAGGTGCCATCGACGGCGATGACGAACAGGTCCTTCTTGCTGTCGAACGGTTCCAGCGTGCGCAGGTTGATCGAACCGCCGATTCCGCCTTCGATCAGGTCGGCGCTCTGGTTCTTGTACACATCGACGCCGCCGACCAGTTCGGGCGGGATGCTGGAGAAGTCGAGGCTGCGGCCGCCATTGGCGCTGAACGCATCACGCCCGTTGAATTCCGACCGGACGAAGCCGAGGCCGCGGACCAGGTTGCCGCGACCTTCGGGCGAGGGGAAATCGGGGCTGGCGCCGCCGGTGGGGAAGCGCGAGATGGTGACGCCGGGGATGCGGCCGATCGCTTCGGCGACCGACAGGTCGGGCAGGGTCGCGATGTCCGACGCGGTGATCGAATCGACGAAGGTCGACGATTTCCGCTTGATCTCCTTGGCCGATTCCAGCGCGGCGCGGATGCCGGTTACGACGATGTCGGTGTCGGTGGTCGTCTGCGGCCCCTGCGAGGTCACGGCCGGCTCACCCTCCGGATCGGTTGCGGCGGTCTGTGCCGAGGCAATCGACGGCGTCAGTGCCAAGGTAAGCGCCGACGTCGCCATCAGCAGGCACTTGGCCGAGCCGGACCGAATGCGGAATCCCTGTGTTCTCATCGCAATATCCCCTCCCTGAAGCGGTCCGTTATCCCGGCCGTCCTGGTTTCCCCTGTGTCCGGCCCCGCTGGGTCGATGTCGTGCCCTGACACGACGTCGACCGACAGGATCGGCTACGATTCATCGCATAACTGATCCAATTTAGTCGGACAAGATAGCGGTAACATTTTTCGTGACCGCGTTGACAACTTCGTACGAAACCGCCCTTTCATAGGGAGATAACGTCGATCTTTACTGTCGTTATTGTTGCAGCGCGGCGAAATTCGAAGATCGTTTTTAAAATCATCGCGTATTGTTAAGTGAGTGGCGGGGGACCGAATAATGGGAATGCGGGAATTTGTCGGGGTTGATGCCGCGTGACAGACCGCCGGATCGCGTCGGTCTGCATCGTCGGAGGTGGCACGGCCGGGTGGATGACGGCCGCTGCGCTTGCGAACAGGCTGGCCGGGCTGAACATCGCCGTCCGGCTGATCGAGTCGGAGGAGATCGGCACGGTGGGTGTCGGCGAAGCGACGCTGCCGCACATCCGTGCGTTCAACACCACGCTCGGCATTTCCGAGCCGGAGCTGATGCGTGCGACCGAGGCGACCTACAAGCTCGGTATCGAGTTTTGCGACTGGGGCCGAATCGGCGACCGCTATATCCACCCGTTCGGCAATTACGGGCCGATCGACGACGCGATTCCGTTTTATCACCAGTGGCTGCGGCTGCGCGGCATGGGCGATGCCGGGCGGCTGGACGATTATTCCTATCCGATCGTTGCCGCCGAACAGAACCGGTTCCGTCATCCCGCCAGCGAAGCCGGACGAGTCGAGTCGAGCTTCGGCTATGCCTATCAGTTCGATGCCTCGCTCTATGCGGCGTTCCTGCGCCGTTATGCGGAGAGGCGGGGCGTCGAGCGGATCGAGGGCAGGGTGGTCGATGTCGCGCTGGACGGTGAGAACGGCAATGTCCGCACCGTCACGCTGGCCGATGGGCGCGTGATCGGCGGCGACCTGTTCATCGACTGTTCGGGGTTTCGCGGCCTGTTGATCGAGGGCGCGCTGCAATCGGGCTATGACGATTGGAGCCAATGGCTGCCCTGCAATCGCGCGGTGGCGGTGCCTACGGAAAGCCGCGGGCCGCTCGGCCCCTATACGCGGGCCACGGCGCGGACGGCGGGGTGGCAGTGGCGTATTCCGCTGCAGCACCGGGTCGGCAACGGCCATGTCTATTGCAGCGACTTCATCTCCGACGACGAGGCGCAGCAGCAGCTGGTCGACAATCTCGATGCGCCAATGCAGGCAGAACCGCGCCGGTTGCGCTTTACGACGGGGCGGCGGCGCGATTTCTGGAAGCGCAACGTCGTCGCGATCGGGCTGGCCGGCGGGTTCCTCGAACCACTCGAATCGACGTCCATCCATCTGATCCAGGACGGGATTACCGAGCTGCTGGGCCTATTCCCGGATGAGGGGTTCGCGGCGGAGGATGTCGACGAATATAACCGGCGGATGGCGCTGCATTACGAGCGGGTGCGCGACTTCCTGCTGCTGCATTATGTTGCGACACAGCGCGACGACAGTCCGATGTGGCGGCATTTCCGCGCGCTGACCCTGCCGGACAGCCTGCAGCACAAGATCGATACGTGGCGGACGCGGGGCTATATCGTGCCCTATCAGTTCGGATTGTTCCTGCCGCCCAGCTGGGTCGCGGTGATGCTGGGACAGGGGCTGGTGCCCGACGCCTTCGACCCGCGCGTTGCCGGGATCGAGGCTGGCGCCTTGGCGAAGCGGGCAGCGGCGCTGCGGGCGGAGATCGCCGATGCGGTGCGGGCGACCCCGGATCATGCCGACTATATCCGGCAATCACCCGCTGCCGCCGGGCTGGCCGCGTGACCTTGGGCATGGGAAGCGGTGCTACGATCGGGCGGGTGCTGGTGTGCGGCGACGGGCTGGCGGCGCGCATGACGCTGGCCGCGCTGGCGCGGCAATTGCCGGCATCGATCGCGATCGCGTGGATCCGGGCCGGCGGGCAGGACGACAGCGACCTGTTCTATGGCACTGTCACCGGGCCATCGGCCTATGCCTTCAACCTGTCGGTGGGGGTGGACGAGCGGCAGGTGATGCTCGACAGCGCGACCGCCTTTTCCTGGGG
>CAJYRU010000259.1 GCA_913777295.1 uncultured Sphingomonas sp.
TGGTGCAGATCGCCGTCAGCATCATGAACCGCGACAAGCTGCGCGACTTTACCGGCGATCCGTGGAACGGCCGCAGCCTCGAATGGGCGACCTCGTCGCCGCCGCCGGACTATAACTTCGCGTTCACGCCGGTCGTCCACGACATGGACGCATGGTACGACATGAAGAGCCACAAGTATGCACGCCCGGTGGACGGCTTCACCGCCATCCACATGCCCAGCAACACCTGGGCCGGGATCGTGCTGGCCGGTCTCTCGACCGTCTTCGGTCTGGCGATGGTCTGGTACATCTGGTGGCTGGCGGCATTGTCGTTCGTCGCGGTGATCGGCGTCGCGATCTTCCACACCTTCAACTACAATCGCGACTTCCACATTCCGGTCGAGGAAGTCATCGAAACGGAGCGGCAGCGCACTGCCGACCTCCAGGCCGCGGGGGCGTAAAACATGGGTTCGTCGGTACAAGTCCCCGCAGGCGCGTCGGGACGCGCCTATCACCTGGCGGAGGAGCATGAGCATGAAGCCGGGTCCAGCACCATGCTGGGCTTCTGGCTCTACCTGATGAGCGACTGCCTCATCTTCGCCATGCTCTTCGCCGCGTACGGCGTCTATTCGGGCAGCACCGCGGGTGGCCCGGACGCCAAGGAGCTGTTCGACCTGCCGCTCGTCGCGCTCAACACCGCAATGCTGCTGTTCTCGTCGATCACCTACGGCTTCGCGATGATCGCCGCCGAACAGGGCAAGAAGGCCGCCACGCTGCGCTGGCTCGCCATCACCGGCGTGTTCGGCCTGTGCTTCCTCGGCATCGAACTTTACGAATTCAGCCACCTGATCCACGAGGGCGCCGGCCCGCAGCGCAGCGCGTTCCTCTCCAGCTTCTTCACGCTGGTCGGCACCCACGGGCTGCACGTCACCTTCGGCTCGGTGTGGCTGGTCACGCTGATGGTACAGGTCGCCAAGTACGGCCTGGGTGCCGCCAACATGCGCCGGCTGATGTGCCTGTCGCTGTTCTGGCACTTCCTCGACGTCATCTGGATCGGCGTCTTCACCTTCGTCTATCTGCTGGGAGTCCTCTAATGGCCGGCCACGCCCATCACGACGCGCACGGCCATGGTCATGGTCACGGCCATGGCGGTCACGGCGACGCCCCTGCGCATGGGTCGCGCAAGGAATATATCATCGGCTTCCTGCTGTCGGTGCTGCTGACGGCCATCCCGTTCGGGCTGGTGATGTCGGGGGCGATCGCCGATGCGCGGATCACCGCCGCCATCGTGATGATCTGCGCGGTCGTGCAGATCGTCGTCCACATGATCTACTTCCTGCACATGAACACCAAGTCCGAGAATGGCTGGACGCTGATGGCGCTGATCTTCACGGTCGTGCTGGTCGGGATCACCATCGCCGGGTCGCTGTGGGTCATGTACCATATGAACGTGAACATGATGCCCCAGATGTCCGGGGACATGGGCGCGATGTGACCCAGGCCCGGTCAATGGCGGGCCGGCCGATCCGACGCATCCTGATCGGGACCCTGATCGGATGCGTCATCGCCGGCCTGATCGGGCTGGGCGTGTGGCAGTTGCAGCGGCGGGTGTGGAAGCTGGACCTGATCCGGCGCACCGAAGCGATGCTGCGCTCCCCGCCCGTCCCCGCCCCGCCGCCGGCGGCATGGGGCGCGATCACGCAGAACGATGTGTATCGCCCCGTCATCGTCACCGGGCGCTACCGCGCCGACGCTGATACCTACACCCAGGCCGCAACCGCGCTCGGCGGTGGCTTCTGGGTCCTGACCCCGCTGGACACCGGGCGCTTTACGCTGCTGGTCAATCGCGGGTTCGTGTCGCCGGACAAGCGTGGCCGGACCCCCGCACCCACCGGCATCGTCACGGTGCGCGGCTTGTTGCGGATCACCGAGCCGGGCGGCGGTTTCCTGCGCAGCAATGTGCCAGCCGAGGATCGCTGGTATTCGCGCGACGTCGCGGCGATCGCGGCCAGGCGCGGACTGACCGACGTCGCCCCCTATTTCATCGACGCCGTTGCCGACCCGAAGGTCGAATGGCCGCGCGGCGGGTTGACCGTCGTCACCTTCCGCAACAACCATCTGGTCTATGCGTTGACCTGGTTCGGCCTCGCGCTGCTGCTGGGCGGCATGACATGGTGGGTCGCGCGGCGCGAGCCACGGGCGTAATATGCGCCCGATGCAGCCCGCCGCCCCCTCATCGACTCCGCAGCCGCCACAGGCCGAGGGCGTCGGTCGCAACATGCTGCTGCTGGTGCAGTTGCGCTGGCTGGCGGTCGGGGGGCAGCTGGGTACGATCCTGGTGGTCGACGGGCTGCTCGGCATCCATCTGCCGCTGTTTCCGATGGCAAGCGTGCTGGCGGCGCTGGTGCTGCTCAACCTCGTCACCCTTGCCCGCCGGTCGCGGTGGAGCGACACCAACCTGCCGCTGTTCGCCGCCCTCGTCCTCGATGTCGCGGCGCTGACGGCGCAGCTGTACCTGTCCGGCGGGGCGCGCAATCCGTTCGTCTCGCTCTATCTGCTGCAGGTCGTGATCGGTGCGATCCTCTTGAAGGTCTGGTCGAGCTGGGCATTGGTCGCGATCACCAGCGCAGCGTTTGCGCTGCTGGGACCGTTCCACCGCCCGCTTGACCTGCCGCCCGCCTATGCCAGCAGCCTGTCCGAAGCCTTTCTGATCGGCAACTGGATCAATTTCGTGCTGGCGGCAACGCTGCTGGTCGCCTTCGTCACCCGCATCGCCGCGAACCTTCGCGACCGCGATACCAAGGTCGCCCGGCTGCATCAGCGCGCGGTCGAGGAGGAGCATATCGTCCGCATGGGCCTGCTCGCCAGCGGCGCGGCGCATGAACTGGGCACGCCGCTGTCGTCGATCGCGGTCCTGCTGGGCGACTGGAAGAACGAACCGGCGATCCGCCGCGACCCCCGCTTCGTGGGCGAAGTCGACGACATGCGGGCGGAGGTCATGCGCTGCAAGGAGATCGTGTCCGGCATCCTGTTCGCCGCGGGCGAAGTAACGGGCGAGGCGCCGACGCGCACGACGCTGCGCACCTTCCTGACCGATACGCTCACCCGCTGGCGCGGCAACGATCCGACGCGGGCGGTGTTCGAGGACCGACTGGGTCCAGACGTCCCGATCGTCGCCGACCGCGCGCTGGCACAGGCGCTGACGAACCTGCTCGACAATGCGGTCGAGGCTGGCGGGCGGCACATCGCGCTGGTTGCGCTGCGCGACGGCGCAATGCTGCGCCTGACCGTCCGCGATGACGGCAACGGGTTCAGCGACCGCATTCTCTCGCAGCTCGGAAAACCCTATAATACCAGCAAGGACCGGCAGGGTGCCGGCCTCGGCCTCTATCTCGCCACCAACGTCCTGCGGCCGCTGGGCGGCACGATCGAGGCATTGAACCGCGATGGCGGCGGGGCGGAGACGACGCTGATCCTGCCGATCGATTCGCTGGCGCTGGAGAAGACGCGATGACCGAGCGCCGATTGCTGATCGTCGAGGACGACGCGACCTTTGCCCGGACGCTGTGCCGGTCGTTCGAACGGCGCGGCTATGCGGTGGAGGTGACCGGCGGCCCGGACCGGCTGGAGGAACTGGCCCGTGCCTTCGCGCCGGACCATGCGGTGGTCGACCTACGGCTCGGCGGAGCGTCGGGACTTGCCTGCGTCTCCACGCTGTCGGCGATCGACCCGGCGATGCGGATCGTGGTGCTGACCGGCTTCGCCAGCATCGCGACGGCGGTGGAGGCGATCAAGCTGGGCGCGACCAACTATCTGACCAAGCCCGCCAATACCGACGAGATCGAGGCTGCCTTCGCCCGGGTCGAGGGGAATGCGGATGCCGACCTGACCGCCGCACCCACCTCGATCAAGACGCTGGAGTGGGAGCATATCCACCAGACATTGGCCGATACTGGCTTCAACATCTCCGAAGCGGCACGGCGGCTGGGGATGCATCGCCG
>CAJYRU010000260.1 GCA_913777295.1 uncultured Sphingomonas sp.
CGCGCGGCCGGGCGATCATCCCCAACAACATCAACCACCCCGAAACCGAACCGATGGCGATCGGCCGCAATTTCCTGGTCAAGATCAACGCCAATATCGGCAACAGCGCGGTCGCATCGAACGTCGCGGCCGAAGTCGACAAGCTCGTCTGGTCGATCCGCTGGGGCGCCGACACGGTCATGGACCTGTCGACCGGCCGCAACATCCACGACACCCGCGAATGGATCCTGCGCAACTCGCCGGTGCCGATCGGCACGGTGCCGATCTATCAGGCGCTGGAAAAGGTCGGCGGCATCGCCGAGGAACTGACCTGGGACATCTTCCGCGACACGCTGATCGAACAGGCCGAACAGGGCGTGGACTATTTCACCATCCATGCCGGCGTCCGCCTGCCCTATATCCCGATGACCGCCAAGCGCGTCACCGGCATCGTCTCGCGCGGCGGGTCGATCATGGCGAAATGGTGCCTCGCCCATCACCGCGAATCGTTCCTCTACGAACATTTCGACGAGATCACCGAGATCATGAAGGCGTATGACATCGCCTATTCGCTGGGCGACGGTCTGCGCCCCGGATCGATCGCCGATGCCAATGACGAAGCGCAGTTCAGCGAACTCTATACGCTGGGCGAACTGACCCACCGCGCCTGGGCGCAGGACGTGCAGGTGATGATCGAAGGCCCCGGCCATGTGCCGATGCACAAGATCAAGGAGAATATGGACAAGCAGCTGCAGGTCTGCGGCGAAGCGCCCTTCTATACGCTGGGGCCGCTCACCACCGACATCGCGCCCGGCTACGACCATATCACCAGTGGCATCGGTGCGGCGATGATCGGTTGGTACGGCACGGCGATGCTCTGCTACGTCACGCCCAAGGAGCATCTGGGCCTGCCCGACCGTGACGACGTGAAGGTCGGCGTGGTGACCTACAAGCTCGCCGCCCATGCCGCCGACCTTGCCAAGGGCCACCCGGCCGCCAAGATGCGCGACGATGCGCTCAGCCGCGCCCGCTTCGAATTCCGCTGGCGCGACCAGTTCAACCTGTCGCTCGATCCCGACACGGCGGAGAGCTACCACGACCAGACGCTCCCGGCCGAAGGCGCCAAGACCGCCCATTTCTGCTCGATGTGCGGCCCGAAGTTCTGTTCGATGAAGATCACGCAGGAAGTCCGCGACTTCGCCGCAAAGCAAAATGCATCGGCCGATACGTTCCTCGCCGCCGATGCTGTCGACGCCGACCGCGCGGTCTTCGCCGGCGGCTCGGTCGCGGCGGACGCCGGCATGGCCGAAATGAGCGAGAAGTTCCGCGAGAAGGGCAGCGAGGTTTACCTGCCGGCGGAGTGAGGTCGCCCGAAGCCCCTCCCCGCTGTGTGGGGAGGGGCAATCATTAGGTGCTATCGCCTAGAACTGCTATTTCTTGCCTCGAACTTGCGTTTTCTGGCCTGCTTTTCTTCCCATGACGGCGCGACGTAGTTCCATGGGTCGGCCCTGTTCAATGCGCCCATAAAATCACTGAGCTTACCGACCCCTATCCCCGTAGCTTGTATCATCTCTGCTGGCGCGCCGCCTCCGCCTTCGGGCTTGGCAATTACAATGTAGTCTCCGCGCGAAAGTTCGGGAGGACGGTTTGCGTAATCCATTTCTGTAAATGCGTACGCATCTGATAGCCAAACCAGAACATCCGAAAACCTGGCCCGCGTGATTCGATACAGAAAATAATCTTCGGTGCCTTCGTCTTTAACTGAGATGACTGAACTATGTTCATTCATGCGATCTAAAAAGTATAGTGGAATTGTATAGTAAAGGTCTTTTGTCATAAAACCTCCCGTACGTATTTTGCACGCTCAATAAATTCATTTATTTTCTCGTTTTGGGAGCAGTGAAAAATCTGTGTGTGAAGGTTGAGCTGAAAATCTTTTCTAAAAGCAACTTGGGCGTTGAGAAGTATTTGCCTCACTTGCCATTCATTGAAAATAAGTATTATATCAACGTCGTGAAAGCTATTTTGTGTTATAAAAGATCCAAATAAGTAGCACTTTATCAACGGCGGAGAATTTGAATTTCGGAAATTTTTTAGCCAATGATATATGAGAGAATTATACATTATCGTTTATTATTCGAACGATATCGGTAGGAAAACGATTGTTTCTATAGTCAGCGCTATTATTCTTAATATGTGCTTCGAAGGCGTCGATATGGTCTAGCCATCTGGTAAATATATCCCTGTACCGGGATGGTATAGAAGGCTTATTGCTAATTAATATTTTTCTTATCTCATCGTTATTGGTAATGATATTTTGGCGCAATTCGTACCAAATCCCCAAATCAAATCTAACAATTTTTGGTGAATTGCTGGCTCCACTATTCGGGCCGAACTGTGAGAATATTCTCCGATTATCGTCCATCAGAGGTTTGATTTTAGCGCATACGTTACGAAATCGACTTCGGAACAATGTTCCCGAAACGTGGCCGGTTTTAATGCGAGATGCATAAATTCGATCGTTCAGTTTTTTAATAAGGTATAATGCTATACCGGAGAATACCGGTAGGACCGTGAACCACGTCGAGGCATCCCAACCAAGAGGCTTGCAAGTTTCAAGATTCCAAATTGCGACGGCGTTTTTACATGCCACTAACATTAGTCGATCACCAATATTGTAGGGTCACAATAATTACGTTGACGTTGAACCGAATTTCTCATTGATGCCAGAAAAAGTCAGGAAGGCAAGCGTGGGTCTTAGTTCACGGTGGGGCGGCTTAGCTAAGCAGTGCAATGAGATGGCGCTCCCCCCCAAAAAACTACTGTCCTACAAGTTCCCAATATGTTCCCCTCCCGCCCATGCGCAACGACACCCCGCTCCCGGAGCATTCGCCCGCGCCCGCACCGGCGCTCGACCCCTCGAACCTGACCATATCGTCCGAGACGCCGTATCTCGACGCCAGCGGCTATGACCCCGCCGACTATCAATGGGTCCCCGTCCGCCGCAAACCGCGTGCCGATGGCTGGTCGGACAGCAAACAGCGCGACTTTATCGAGGCGCTCGCCGATGGCGGGTCGGTCGCGGAAGCGGCGCGTGCCGTCCATATGTCGCCCAGCAGCGCCTATCGCCTGCGCCGCTCGCCCGGTGGCGAGGCGTTCGCCCGCGCCTGGGATGCGGCGGTCGCGCAGGCGGTGGGGATGCTGGTCGATGTCGCGTTCGACCGGGCGATTAACGGCACCGTCGAACCGGTGCTCGATGCCGATGGCCGCCGCATCGGGTCGCGCCATCGCCCCGGCGACCGGATGCTGATGTTCCTGCTCGCCGCCCATTATCCCGACCGCTACGGCCGCCAATATCGCCGCCGCCCGGCACGCGGCGAGGCGGAGGCACCGCCGCCCGCGCCCGCGCCCGGCCCCAGCGTCGCCGAGGCGCTTGACGCGCTGACCCCCGTGCCCCCGGCCGAGCCGGAAAAGCTGATGGCCCTCGCCGATCTCGACGTCGCGATCGAGGTCGCCGACCTGAGCGACGGGCGGCTGCCCCACTGGCTCGACCCCGATCGCCGTGCCGAACCGGCACCCGCGCCGCACCGCTACGAACCGCCGCTGCACGATGCGCTTGCCGATGCGCTGGCGGCGCACGACGACCTCTACATCCCCGAACCCGGCCCCCTGGGCACGGAATTCGAGGTCGAACTGGAACTCGCCAAGCGCGGCATCGTCGTACCCCGCCCCAAACCCGACCGCCGCGCGCGGCGCGCACAGCGGCGAGTGTGAACTTTGTGAACTTTGGATACGAAGCGAGGTCTTGCCCGGCGGAGCAACCACCATGCGTCACCCTGGCCTGCGCCGGGGTGACGCATGGCACCGACAGGAAGAACCCCATCCGCCGTACCCCCGCGCAGGCGGGGGCCAGGGTTTCGGGGGCAAGCCGCTGTCTGCGTGGCTCTGGACCCCCGCCTGCGCGGGGGTACGGCGGATGGGGGCGTCCAAGGCGTGTGCGAAGGCGGACTTGCATTCGGGGTGACGTGATGGCTCCCGCCGCCCCACACGCAAAAAGGGCGCCGCATGGTTTCCACGCGGCGCCCCCTTCCGGTCCGAATATGCCGTAAGGCGCGAATTACATCGCGTTCTTTACAGCCTGCTCGACCATTGCGTTGTCGTCGTCGTCGGCCTTGTCGGCCGCGTCTTCGCCCATTTCACGGACGTTGTCGGCCTGCTGTTCCAGCGCGTCCGACACCTGCTCGTTGCTGGTCATGTCGGCCTGGTCTTCCAGTGCGTCCGCCTTGTTCTCGGTCATCGCCTCGATATTGTCGGCGGCCTTGTCGTCGGCATTGCCACCGCACGCGCCCAGCAGCATCAGCGCGGCCAGGCCGGTCGCCGTCATCATCGTCTTCATGGCAATTCCCTCTTTGATCCCGCCCCTGTGGCGGACAAGCCCGTTCAATCGTTCGGGCGCGCAGATGGTTCCGTCTGCGTATCGAGCGGCGGGATCGCCCAGTCGATCGCGCCGCGCCCCTGTGCCTTCAGAAAGGCGTTCGCCTGGCTGAACGGCCGGCTGCCGAACCAGCCGCTATGCGCCGACAGGGGGGAGGGGTGGCGGCTTTTCAGCACCAGATGCCGGCCTCCGGCGGACACATCGCGCACGAAGCCTGCCTTCTTCTGGGCGTGCGCGCCCCATAGCAGGAAGACGCTCGGCCGCCCCTGTTCGGCGACGGCATGGACGACCGCGTCGGTCAGCGCCTCCCAGCCCTTGCCCGCATGGGCGGCGGCGCGGCCCTGTTCGACGGTCAGCACCGCGTTCAGCAGCAGCACCCCCTGCCGCGCCCAATGATCGAGGAATCCGTGCGCGGGCGGTGCGACCCCCAGGTCGCTGTGCAGCTCCTTGTAGATGTTGCGCAGCGATGGCGGGACCGGCACGCCGGGGCGGACGGAGAAGGACAGGCCATGCGCCTGCCCCGGCCCGTGATAGGGATCCTGCCCGAGGATCACGACGCGTACCTGGTCGAGCGGGGTCAGAGCCAGCGCGGTGAACCAGTCGGCACTGTGCGGCAGGATACGCTTCCCCGCCGCCTTCTCGGCTTTCAGGAAGTCGCGCAGGGAGGCCATTGCCGGGCCATTGAACACCGGCCCCAGCGCCCCGGCCCAGCTCGGATCGATCGCGGCCGGGATCATGTCCGCTTGCGCACGAACTCGGCGCGCAGGACCAGTCCCTTGATCCCGTCGAACTTGCAGTCGATCTCCTGCGCGTCGCCGGTCAGGCGGATCGACTTGATGAGCGTGCCGCGCTTCAGCGTCTGCCCCGCGCCCTTGACGGTCAGGTCCTTGATGAGCGTCACCTGATCGCCATCGGCCAGCACATTGCCCACCGCATCGCGCACGACGACGCCTGCGTCCTCGGCAAGCGCGGCGGCCGCAAGCTGCGACGCCGGCACCCACTCGCCGCTCGCCTCGTCATAGATATAGTCTTCGTCGCTCATAACCCCGCACCCCTTCGGATGCGGGGTAGCCCGGCGACCGGGCTCAGAACAACCCCGGCACCTCGCGCTGCGCGGTGCTGGGCCGGGCGGGCTGCAGCAGGGCGCGTTCGTCGAACCGCCCCTCGGCCGCCTGCGCGCTGCTGCCGGTCGATGCCGAGATGCGCGAACAGGTCCGCCCGGCAAGGAAGTCGAGCGCACGGGCGACCGACTGTTCGCGATTGTCGCCCAGCGGGTAGGAGATGTCGTCGCTCGCCTGGCACGTATTGGGCACCGTCGCGGCAAGGCCGTCGAAATACGCCGCCGACCGCGCCGAATTCTGCACCGCCAGCGCGACGATCCGGAACCGGTCGTCGCACTCCTCCTTGTCGACTGCGATCTGCCCGACCGGCTTGCCATAGGTGTTGGTGCCGATCAGCGCCATGTTGGTGCCGAGGTAGGGCACGAACGCGTTGATGACGAGTTCGCTGGCCGATGCGGTGCGTCCGGTGCCGATGAAGGCGATCTTGGTCGGCGTCACCGACTGGTTGGTCGGGGCGAAATACTTGACCGTATTCTCCGACGACTTTTCGGGCCGGAAGGTGGTGTAGCTATAGACCTGGCTGGTCGACTTGCCGCCGCCCAGCAGGTCGCCCATCAGTTCGGCGACGTTGATGAGGCCGCCGCCATTATAGCGGAAATCGATGATGAACTCGGTAATCCCCTGCGCCCGGAAATTGGCAAAGGCATTCTTGAGCGGCGTCTCGGCCGACGAGATGAAGGTGCGCAGGTTGATGTAGCCGACCTTCTTGCCGTTGTCGGTCAGTACCTTGGCGCCATAGCGGGTCGAGACGGGCAACAGCGAGAAATCGGTCTTGGTCACGGTCGCGGTCGTGGTCGTGCCGTCGATCGTGCGGAACTGGAACACGCGCGCTGTGCCCGGCGTATCGGGGCCGAGTGCGGTGTTCAGCCCGGCGGTCCCCTCCGCATCGATGATCGACGACACGGTCCGCAGATTGCCGGTCGAGGTGCCGATCTGCAGGATTTCCGTCCCGCGATCGATCCCGGCGTTCAGCGCCGGTGCCCCTTCGAACGATTCGATGACGAACAGCCGCCGCCCGGTCTGGTCCAGCGCGAAGCGGGTGCCGAACCCGGCGGTCGCCCCCGAGCTGTAATAGGCCTTCTCTTCCTTGATCGACGTCAGATAGGTGAAATACCGGTCCTTGCGCTGCGCCCGCGCGGTGGCGGTCAGCGAATCGATATAGTCGTCGACGTTGGAAAAGGCCGCCGGGTTCGGGCTGGCCGGCAGCGTTTCGGGGAAGAGATACCATTCGCGCAGCTGCGCCAGCGCCCAGTCCTGCCGCTCGCGCAGCGAACAGCCCGCCGTGGTGGTGGGGGTCGGGGTCGGTGTCGCGCCGGGGGTCGGGGTCGGGCTGCTGCCGGTCACGCTGCCGCTGCCGCCCCCTCCGCCGCTGCACGCCGACAGCATTGCCAATACGCCCAACGCCGCACCGATCCGTACCCGCATCACACCACTCCATGAACGTACCGCAGCCTATAGGGCTGATTGTCGAAGGGAAGGGGGATTCGCCGGTCCGTTTCCGTTCGAACAGCGAGGATGAAGCGGCGCAGCTGATCGCCGGCTGAACGGACTGCGAAAGCAGCGGGACTGTTGCCGGGCGACCACAATAGTCGAACGCGTGTCGTGGCCGTTCAGTATTTCTTTGCGCTTTGGCGGCATAGCGGGTGGGTGTCGGATTGCCTTACACCTGTATCGGGATTGCCGCGATGATTCGGCTGTTCAAACATTATATCCCTCATGCCGTGCTGCTGCTCGGCCTGCTCGACGTCGGTGCGCTGCTGGTCGCGGCCGAGCTGGGCTGGATCACGCGCGCGATGCAGATCGGCATGGCGGTGGAGCCGATCCACACCCGCATCCCGCAACTGCTGAGCTTTGCGCTGAGCCTGGAAGTCGCGATGGTCGCGGTCGGCGTCTATGGCACCGACGCGCTGCAATCGGTGAAGTTTGCCGCGGCGCGGCTGATCGTCGCGATCCTGCTCGGCGTCATCTTCCTCGCGGTCGTGTTCTTCGTGGCGCCGGGCATCACCTTCTGGCGATCGAACCTGCTCTATGCGGTCGGCTTTGCCGCTGTGCTGCTGCTGCTGCTGCGGATCCTTACCGGCACGCTGCTGGGCGGACAGGCGTTCAAGCGGCGGGTGATCGTGCTGGGGGCGGGGCCGCGCGCGCAGCGGCTCAAGGCGCTGGGCCAGCGGCCGGGCGCCGGCTTCGTCGTCGTCGGCTATATCGCAATGAGCGAGGCGAACCGCGTCATTCCCGAAGCGATCGCCCGCGACGCGATCTACAACCTTGCCGACCATGTCGTGCTGCTGGGTGCGTCCGAAGTCGTGCTGGCGCTGGAGGAGCGGCGCAACGCGCTGCCGCTGAAGGACCTGCTGCGCATCCGCACCACCGGCGTCCACGTCAACGAAATCTCGACCTTCCTCGAACGCGAGACGGGGCGTGTCGACCTCGACAGCGTAAACCCGTCCTGGCTGATCTTTTCCGATGGCTTTTCGTCGGGCCGGATGCTGTCGAGCATCTTCAAGCGGATGTTCGACATCGCCGCCAGCCTGCTGCTGCTGGCGCTGACGCTGCCGGTGATCCTGCTGGCGGCACTGGCGGTGAAGCTCGACAGCCGTGGCCCGGTCTTCTATCGCCAGCAGCGCGTCGGCCTCTACAGCACCGGGTTCGACATCCCGAAGCTCCGCTCGATGCGCACCGATGCGGAGGCTGCCGGGTCGGCGGTCTGGGCCGAAAAGAACGATCCGCGCATCACCCGCATCGGCCGCCTCCTGCGCAAGACGCGGATAGACGAGCTGCCGCAATGCTGGAGCGTGCTGATCGGTGAGATGAGCTTTGTCGGCCCCCGCCCCGAACGCCCCGAATTCGTGTCGGCGCTGGAGGAAAAGCTGCCCTATTATGCCGAGCGGCACATGGTGAAGCCGGGCATCACCGGCTGGGCGCAGATCAACTATCCCTATGGCGCATCGATGGACGATGCGCGGCAGAAGCTCGAATACGACCTGTATTATGCCAAGAACTACTCGCCCTTCCTCGACCTGCTGATCCTGCTGCAGACGATCCGGGTCGTGATCTGGTCGGGCGGGGCGCGGTGATACGATGCTGACCGGGGTCGTCGTCTGGGGCCATGCCATTGCCGCGCTGCTGTTCGGCGGGCTGGCCTTCTGGACGGTGCGGCGCGGTGCGGCCGATGGCGCACTGCCGCGTCGCGCGATGGCGGTCGCGCTCGCGCTGACGGCGCTGTGGGCGCTGGCGGTCGCGGGGATCGCCGACAGCCATCCGGTCACGCATCTGCTGGGCGGACTGCGTACGCTCGGCTGGCTGGCGCTGCTGTTCGCGATCCAGCAGCGCAGCGGCGAACGCGGCGGCGAAGCGCTCGGCCGGACCCTCGCGTTCGGCGCGGTGATGATCGTCGACGTGGCGGCGCTGCTGCTCGATTCGATCAGCGCAGCGGCCGGCAACCCCGTCGCCGCTACCATGATCGGCGATGTCGCGACGGTGCTGGGGATGCTCGCCGCGCTCGGCGCGCTGCTGCTGCTGCACGGCCTGTTCCGCACCACGACCTCGGCTGCGACGCGGCTGGTGCTGGTGACGGCGGGGGCGTTCTGGCTGATCGACGTCAACAGCTGCATCGCCAGCTACCTGGTCGGCGGGGCGCCCGCCGAACTGATCGCGGCGCGTGGCGCGGCGGTGGCGGGCATGGCGCTGCTGATCGCGCTGGCCCTGTCGCGGCCGGGCGATGGCGGGGTTCAATTCTCGCGCACCGCGACGTTCCACACCCTCTCGCTGCTCGGCCTCGTCGCCTATTTCGCGATCACGATCATGGCCACCAGCCTGATCGAGGTGCTGGGCGGTGCCCATGCCCGCATCGCGCAGACCGCGTTCGTCTTCGGATCGACCGTTGCGATGCTGACCGCCGCATCGTCGGGCTGGCTGCGTGCGTGGATCAAGGTGAAGCTGGTCAAGCACCTGTTCCGCCACCGCTACGACTATCGCGCCGAATGGACCCGCTTCACCGAGACACTGGGCGAGCCGAAGGGCGGGGCCCCGCTCGACGAACGGCTGGTCAAGGCGGTCGGTGACCTGATCGATGCGCCCGCCGGGCTGTTGCTGGTCGCCGACCGCGATACGCTGGCGCTGCAGGCGTCGTGGTGCTGGGACGGGCAGGCGCTGCCCGCCGACGAAGGGGACAGCGTAAGGCTGGCGGCCTATCTGCGCACCACCGGACGCATCCTCGAACTCGATCCGCTGCGCGAGCGACCCGACGATCCCGACCGGGCGGCGGTGCCCGATGCGATGCTGGCCCATCCCGATGCGTGGGTGGTCGTGCCGCTGCCGCATCTGGGGCGGTTGACCGGCGCGATCCTGCTCGCCCGCCCGATCCTCGCCCGCGCGCTCGACTGGGAGGATTTCGACCTGCTGCGCATCGCCGGTCGGCAGGTCGCAAGCTATCTGGCCGAGGAACGCGCCCAATCCGCCCTGTCCGAAGCGCGCCGGTTCGAGGAGTTCAACCGCCGCTTCGCCTTCATCCTGCATGATGTGAAGAATATCGTGAGCCAGCTGAGCCTCGTCGCGCGCAATGCGCCGCGCCACGCCGACAACCCCGAATTCCGCGCCGACATGGTCGCGACGCTGAACGAATCCGCCACGCGGATGAACGACCTGCTCGCCCGCCTGTCCGAACGCGAGGCGCCCCGGATCGAGGCACCGCGCGCCGTCGCGCTGGCGACCATCGCCGCCCAGTCCGCCGCGCGTTTCCGGGCGCGGGGCGGCGTGCTGGTGGAGGGCGAACGCGACCTTCATGCCGCCGCCGATCCGGCGCGGCTGCAACAGGTCCTCGACCACCTCGTCCACAATGCGCTGGACGCCGGGGGCAGCGATCCGGTGCGGGTGATCCTGGGCCACGCCGCCGACCGGGTATGGATCGACGTGGTCGACACCGGACAGGGCATGACCCAGCAATTCATCCGCGACGATCTGTTCCGCCCCTTCGTATCGTCCAAGCCGACCGGCTTCGGCATCGGCGCGTTCGAGGCGCGGCAACTGGCCCAGGCGATGGGCGGCACGATCGAGGTGGAAAGCCAGCCCGGACGCGGCACGCGGTTCCGCGTCACGCTGGCGGCGGCGACCCCTGCGCTGGAGCAAGCGGCATGACCACACGCAAATGCCTGTTGATCGTCGAGGACGAT
>CAJYRU010000261.1 GCA_913777295.1 uncultured Sphingomonas sp.
GGCGGGGACGAGGACTGAACCATGATCGGTCGCATCGTCACCCTCTCCGTCGAGAAGCGTTGGCTAGTCCTGCTTCTCACCGTCGCCGCTGCGCTGCTCGGGATAGGCGCGTTGCGCCAACTCCCGATCGACGCCGTTCCCGACATCACCAATAACCAGGTGCAAATCAACGTCGTCGCCCCTGCCCTTTCCCCCGACCAGATCGAGAAACAGGTCGCGTTCACGGTCGAAACCGCGCTCGCCGGCATCCCTGGCCTCGAATATACCCGTTCACTCAGCCGCAACGGCTTCGCCCAGGTCACGGCCGTCTTCACCGAGAAGACCGATATCTACTTCGCCCGTCAGCAGGTGGCGGAGCGGCTGCGGACTGCGGAGGAAGACCTTCCCGAGGGCGTAAACCCTGAAATGGGGCCGATCGCGACCGGGCTCGGCGACATCTTCATGTGGACGGTCGAGTACCGTGAACTGGATCAGGTCCATCACCGCAACGGTGAGCCCGGTCTGCAACGCGACGGCAGCTACATCACGCCGGAAGGCGATCACCTCGTCAGCGAGGCCGACAAGGCCACCTACCTGCGCACTGTCCAGGACTGGATCGTCACGCCGCAGCTCAAGAGCACGGAGGGACTGGCGGGGGTCGACTCCCTTGGCGGGTACACCAAGGAATATCTCGTCGTCCCCGACGTGCAGCGCATGGCCGCAATGCGGCTGACGCTGCAGGATCTCACCACGGCGCTGGAGCGGAACAACACCAGCGCCGGCGCCGGTGTCGTCAACCGTAACGGCGAAGGGCTCTCTGTCCGCTCCGACGGGCGCGTGCGCAACGCCGACGAGCTTGCCCGAACCGTCGTCGCCACCCGCGAGGGTGTGCCGATCCTGCTCAACCAGATCGCAACAGTTCGGACCGGCCAGGCTCTGCGCATGGGCTCCGCGTCCGAAAACGGCCATGAGGTGGTCGTCGGGACCGCCGTCATGCGGATCGGCGAGAACAGCCGTACCGTCTCGACCGGGGTCGCCGAACGGCTGACCCAGATCGGCCGCTCGCTGCCGGTCGACGTTGTCGTGAAACCGGTGATGAACCGCACCGAGCTGGTGAACTCCACCATATCGACGGTCGCCCGCAATCTCGCCGAAGGCGCGCTGTTGGTCATCGTCGTCCTGTTCGCCTTGCTCGGCAACTTCCGGGCGGCGCTGATCGCGGCTCTCGTCATCCCGATCACGATGCTGCTCACCAGCATCGGCATGTTGGAGGCGGGCGTTTCGGCCAATCTGATGAGCCTCGGCGCGCTCGACTTCGGCCTGATCGTGGACGGTGCCGTCATCATCGTCGAGAACGCATTGCGGCGCCTTGCCGAAGCCCAGCATGGCCGGGACGGCGAGCTGACGATGGAACAGCGGCTCGGGCTGGTCGCCGCGTCCGCCCGCGAGATGATCCGTCCGTCCGTTTACGGGCAGGCGATCATCATCCTGGTCTATGCGCCCTTGCTGACCTTCACCGGTGTCGAGGGGAAGATGTTCGAGCCAATGGCGCTCACCGTCATCATCGCACTCGTGTTCGCCTTCATCCTGTCGCTGACCTTTGTACCCGCGGCGATCGCCATTTGGCTCAGCAAGCGGGTGGAGGAGAAGGAAAGCCGGGCCGTGACGTTCCTTCGACAGCGCTACGAGCCGGGGCTCGATGGGGCGATGCGTCGCCCGACGCTCACCATCGGCATTGCGATCGGCGCTTTGGCGCTCGCCGGTGTCGCCTTCACCACCTTGGGGCAGGAGTTCCTGCCGCAGCTCGACGAGGGCAATATCCTCGTCCAGGCCGTGCGGATTCCGGGCACGTCGGTCGACCAAAGCCAGGCGATGCAGTTCCAGGTCGAGAAGGCATTGGCCAAGGTGCCGGAGGTCCGCTTCGCCTTCTCGCGCACGGGCACCTCCGAGATCGCATCGGACCCGATGCCAGCGAACGCCACGGACACCTTCGTTATCCTGAAGCCGAAGGCGCAGTGGCCCGATCCAGGTCTCTCCAAGGAAGAGCTTGTGGAGCGTCTGGAGAAGCGTCTCTCCACCCTCCCCGGCAACGCCTACGAGATCACCCAGCCGATCCAGATGCGGTTCAACGAGCTGATCGCGGGCGTGCGCGGCGACATCGCCATCAAGGTGTTCGGCGACGATTTTGGCGAGATGAATGCGACCGCGGACCGGATCGCCGGTATCCTTCGCCGGACCCGGGGTGCCGCAGACGTGCGGGTCGAACAGACCGAGGGCCTGCCGATGCTCGACATCCGGCCGAACCGCACCGCCATGTCGCGCGTCGGCGTAACCGCCGGCGACGTGCAAGACACGGTTGCCGCAGCCATCGGTGGCCGGCAGGCCGGCATGATCTTTGAGGGGGATCGCCGCTTCCCCGTCATGATCCGAATGGCCGAAAGCTCGCGCTCGGACCTCACGGCGGTCGCTCAGGTGCCGGTACCGACTGCCGGTGGTGGCTTCGTACCGCTGTCGACCGTCGCCGATATCGCTGTCGTCGATGGTCCCAACCAGATCAGCCGGGAGAACGGAAAGCGGCGCGTGGTGGTGCAGGCGAACGTCCGTGACCGCGACGTGGCGGGCGTCGTTGCCGATGCCCGGGCGGCAATCGACGCTCAGGTGAAGCTGCCGGCAGGGACGTACCTCGAATGGGGAGGCCAGTTCGAGAACCTTGCGTCCGCTCGGGACCGGCTCGCTATCGTGGTGCCGATCTGTTTCGTGGTCATCATGCTGCTGCTCTACGGGGCGCTCGGCTCCGTTCGGGATGCGCTGATTGTGTTCACCGGCGTCCCTCTGGCGCTGGTGGGAGGGGTGCTCGCGCTTGTGCTGCGCGGGATGCCCTTCTCCATTTCCGCGGCCGTCGGCTTCATTGCGCTATCCGGCATCGCAGTTCTCAACGGGTTGGTCATGGTGACGTCCATCCATGACCTGATGCGCGACGGCATGGATCGCGCGGCTGCGGCGCATCGAGGCGCGCTGGCCCGGCTCAGGCCTGTCGCGATGACTGCGCTTGTGGCTTCACTCGGTTTCGTACCGATGGCGCTGGGACATGGAGCGGGCGCCGAGGTGCAAAAACCGCTCGCAACCGTGGTTATTGGCGGCCTCATATCCGCGACGCTGCTCACATTGTTCGTGCTGCCGACGCTCTATGCCCGTTTCGGTAGCCGAGAGCTGCCGGTCCCGGAAAGCGATCGGCAAACTGCCGCTCCTGACGAGAAGGTGCCGGCATGAGCGAAGAGAGCTTCGACCTCGACACGGCCGAGAAGCGCCGGACGCTTTGGATAGTCCTGTTGCTCAATCTGGGCCTGGCGGCAGGCTTCGGGGTGTCCGGCGTCATGGCGGATTCCAGCGCCCTGATCGCAAACGGCTTGGACAACGCCTCCGATGGCATCGTCTACATCATCAGCTTGCTTGCCCTCTCGCGCTCACAGGCGTGGAAGCGGGGGGCCGCGGTGACATCGGGCATCCTGCTGCTGCTCTTTGCCGCGGGTGTGCTGCTCGATGCCGGGCGGCGCTATTTCTCGGGAAGCGAGCCGCTCGGCCCCACTATGATCGGGATGGCGATCATCGCGGCGGTCGTTAACGGGCTTTGCTTGTGGCTGTTGAAGCGATTGCGCGAGCCCGATGTAAATATGCGCGCTGCGACAACCTTCAGCCTCAACGACTTCGTGTCCAATGGGGGCATCATTCTAGCCGGCGCGATCGTCGTTTGGACGGGCCAGAACGGGCCTGACCTTATCGTCGGCGTCGCTGTTGCCGCTATCGCGGTGAAAGGCGGCCTCGAAATCCTGCGAGACGCTCGCTCGGACGCGGGCACGAAAGGAGCCAATCAATGAGCGCAGGCCATGACCATGGGGGGCATGCCCACGACCACACCGCTGGCGCGAATGCCCAGATGCTGAGCTGGGCGCTGGCGCTCACGACCGCCTATCTGGTTGCCGAGGTTGTTGGTGCGTTCGTCTTCAACAGCCTCGCGCTTCTATCTGACGCAGCGCATATGCTGACAGACGTGGCAGCACTGGTGATTGCGCTGCTCGCGATCCGGTTCGGACAGAAGCCGGCCGACGACAAGCGGACGTTCGGCTATAAGCGGTTCGAGATCCTGGCCGCTGCTTTCAACGCCCTGCTGCTCTTCGGTGTGGCGATCTACGTGCTGGTGGAGGCGGTGCAGCGCTTCCGCCAGCCCGAGGCGGTCCAGTCGACCGGGATGATGATCGTCGCCGCGATCGGCCTGGTGGTGAACCTCATATCGATGAAGCTGCTCACGTCGGGCAAGGACGCGAGTATGAACGTCAAGGGCGCCTACCTCGAGGTATGGGCCGACATGATCGGCTCGGTGGGCGTGATCGCCGGGGCGCTGGCCATCCGGTTTACCGGATGGACGTGGGTCGATCCAATCGTGGCGGTCGGGATCGGCTTATGGGTGCTGCCCCGAACATGGGTGCTGCTCCGGGACACGACCAACGTGTTGCTCGAGGGCGTTCCTGGAGGGATCAAGCTGCCCGAGTTGCGTGCCGGCATCGCCGGCCTGTCCGGCGTGGCTGGCGTCCACGACCTCCATGTCTGGTCGATGGCCTCGGACGACATCAACTGCACCGCACACGTCACGCTTGCCGAAGGTGCCGATGCCGATGCGGTCAGGAAGAGGGTCGCGGACATGCTCGATAGCCGGTTTGGGATCGAGCATTGTACGATCCAGACCGAGGCAGCGGCCGAGCCGTGCGAGGACACCGGACACCTGCACCCGTGAACGCGCGGTGGCCATGAGAAAGCCGCGGCGCTGGACGGAAGAAGCCGACGCAGAGCTTCGCCAGCGGATCGCCGCGAAACAGCCATTGGCGACGATCGCGAGGGAGATGGATAGAACGATGGATGGCGTTCGGGGGAGGGCGGCTGCGCTGCGGGTCGCCCTTCCGTCTCCTACGCGGCCCTGGCGTGAAACAGTGAAGCGGGGGCCTGCGCCGAAGCCGATGAAGGATCAGGCTAAAGGTGACGAATGAAGGCATCCGGCTGAGGGACGAGCCGGCGCCGCACGTACTCCTCCATGAGTGGGGGCTCACGTGGAGATCACCGATGCACGATCATATGAGCGCCGAGATGCAGGCTTGCATGGACGCCTGTCACCACTGTCACGTCACCTGCCTTTCGATGACCACGCAGCATTGCCTTCAGGTGGGCGGCGCACATGCCGCGCCCGACCACATCAAGATCATGCTCGACTGCGCGCAGATTTGCGGCACCTCACTCGACTTCATGGCCCGCGGGTCCGACCAGCATAAGCTCGTATGCGGCATCTGCGCTCAGATCTGCCGGGCTTGCGCGGAGAGCTGCCGGGGGCTCGACGGCATGGAAGAGTGCGTCGCCGCGTGCGAGCGTTGTGCCGACGCATGCGAGAAGATGGCCGCCTGATCGGTGACGGGCGGGTGGCGATCGGCCGCCCGCTCCTCACATCGCCGTTGCGGGGGGCTCGAGCATCCCCAGCCAGGCGACCAGCGCCAGGATCGTGACGGCACAGCTCGCCTCGATCGCAAGGCTGCGCCGCAGAGCACCAAGCGCGGCCCGATGATCGCCCGCGGCAATCGAGCGCTCGAAAGCCGGCGTCAGCCGGAAACGATTGAGGGAGGCCAGCCCGAGCATCGCGCCAAACAGTACCAGCTTGGCGAGGAGGAGCTGGCCGTAAAGGGTGGTCAGAAGTCTCGGTAAATTGCCGGCACCGACCAGCAGCCAGCCATTAACCAGGCCCGTCACAACGATCGTGCCGACCACGAGCGTGCCGACCAGACCGAAGCCGTGCAGCGCCCGGTGGGTCAGTCTGAGATGGGCGACGTCGACGCGAACTGCCGGCCGCACCACGAGCAGCGTCAACCCGAGCAGTGCACCGACCCAGGCTCCGGCCGCCAACAGGTGCAGAATATCGGCCAGCAGATGGATCCAGCCCGTCGCGCCCTCATCCATCGCGCCATGGCCTGTCCAGGCGAGCGTCGCGAGCGCAATGCCCGCCGCGAGCGCCACCATGCCGAGCGGCGCGGTACGTCCTGCCGCGATCAGCGCGGCGATCACGGCCACAATCAGCGCGACCATGCGCGCTTTCCACGCCGTGCCCGTCGCGGAGCCGGTGATCAGCATTCCGATCGCTTCCCGATCGATCGGCCACGGCGGCGCTCCAGCTATTGCCGCGGCGAGCAGGACGAGCGCAATGCCTGAAAACAGAAGGCCGAGCAGCCCGGTCCCCACCAGCCAGGGGCGCAAGGCGAGTGCGTCTGCGCGCTCCCCGGCCTTGAGCCCGTAGAGGCTGAACGCCGACAGGCCGAACAGCCCGCTCAACGTCGCATAAAGCGCGAAGCGGACCCCGATCAGCGGCCAGTCGGCATCCACCTTACTTCACCGCGAAGGCGAAGTTGCCCGACACCCGATGCGTGTCGGCCGAGACGACGTGCCATGCGACGCTGTAGCGGCCCGCGCCGAGCGGCGACTTGGGCACCACGACCAGCGTTCGGCCATCGGGTGCAACCTGGGTGGTGGTTGCAACCTTCATCGGTGGGTGCGTGGTGCCGCCATGGCCCGTCATCATCAAGTCCGCACCGGAGAATTTCGGCATCAGCTTCTCGCTGAACTGCAAAGCGACACGCGCGGGCTTGGCAACGGTCGCGTTGGGCGCGGGTGAGGCCACAACGAGCTTCGGGTGAGCCTGCGCCGCACTGGCGAGGCTCA
>CAJYRU010000262.1 GCA_913777295.1 uncultured Sphingomonas sp.
GCCGGCGCGGTGCGACAGGCGGCGTGGCAGTTCCGCATCCTGCCACCGCGCGTCGGCGGCAAGCCGCTGATCGGCAGCTGGGTCCGCATCCGCATCACCTATACCGATGCCGGCGCGGCGGTGGAGTGAGCGGCCGGATACGGCATATCCTTGCCCTCGCCCCGCCCACCCGCTAACCGACGGGCGTTTATCCTCCGACATTCCAGGTGTTCCTTCATGTCCGCAATGTTCCGCATCACCCTTCCCGACGGTGCCGTCCGTGAGGTGATGCCGGGCACTACTCCCGCCGACATCGCCGCCGCCATCTCGCCGGGCTTGCGCAAGGCGGCGATCGCCGCGCGGGTCGACGGGCAGGTGCGCGACCTGAACCGCCCGTTCGAGGGCGATTCGTCGCTCGCGCTGGTAACGGCGAAGGACGAGGCGGACGCGCTGGAACTCCACCGCCACGACTTCGCCCACGTCCTCGCCGAAGCGGTGCAGACGCTGTACCCGGGCACGCAGATCACCTTCGGCCCGGCGACCGACGACGGCTTCTATTACGACTTCGCGCCCGCCCCCGGTCGTGGCATGTTCACCGATGAGGACCTGCCGCTGATCGAGGCCGAAATGCGCAGGATCATTGCAAAGGGCGAGAAGTTCGAGCGCGAGGTCGTCACGCGCCAGCAGCTGATCGATCGCTGGACGCAGCAGGGCGAGACGTTCAAGGCCGAATGGGCCGCCGAACTGCCCGAGGGCGAGGAACTGACCATCTATCGTCAGGGCCAGTGGCTCGACATGTGCCGCGGGCCGCACCTCGAATCGACGGCGAAGCTCGACCCACAGGCGTTCAAGCTGACCCGCGTGTCGGGCGCCTATTGGCGCGGTGACCAGAAGAACGCGATGCTCAGCCGCATCTACGGCACCGGCTGGCTGTCGAAGAAGCAGCTCGACGCGCATCTCACCCGGCTGGAGGAGGCCGCCAAGCGCGATCATCGCAAGCTGGGCGCGGAGATGGACCTGTTCCACCTCCAGTCCGAGGCGCAGGGGTCGGTCTTCTGGCATCCCAAAGGCTATATGATGTGGCGGCAGCTGGAAGCGTATATGCGCCGCCGGCTCGACGCGCATGACTATCAGGAAGTGAAGACGCCGCAGCTGATGGATGCGCGGCAATGGGAACAGTCGGGCCATTGGGGCAAGTATCGCGAGAACATGTTCGTGGTACCCGACGAGATCCCGAATACCGAGGACGAAGGCGCGATCGTCAGCGCCGATGCCGACATGATGGCGCTGAAGCCGATGAACTGCCCGGCGCACGTCCTGATCTTCCGTCAGGGGATCAAGTCCTATCGCGACCTGCCCATCCGCATGGCCGAGTTCGGCTGCTGCCATCGCAACGAACCGCATGGCGCGCTGCACGGTATCATGCGCGTCCGCCAGTTCACGCAGGACGACGCGCACATCTTTTGCCGCGAGGACCAGCTGATCGAGGAAGTCCGCGACTTCTGTGAACTGCTCGATTCGGTCTATCAGGATCTGGGCTTCACCGACTATGCCGTGAAGCTGGCGCTGCGGCCCGAGAAGCGCTTCGGCAGCGACGAGATGTGGGACAAGGCCGAGGCGGAGCTGCGCGAGGCGGTGCTGTCGTCGAACCTGTCGCAGGACATCAAGGACAAGTTCGAAGAGCTGCCGGGCGAAGGCGCCTTCTATGCCCCCAAGCTCGAATTCCACCTGACCGACGCGATCGGGCGGACGTGGCAGGTCGGCACGATCCAGTCGGACCGCGTGCTGCCCGAACGACTCGACGCGACCTATGTCGGCGAGGACGGCAATCGCCACCGCCCGGTGATGCTGCACCGCGCGATCCTCGGCACGTTCGAGCGTTTCCTGGGCATCCTGATCGAACATCATGCCGGGCGGATGCCGATGTGGCTGTCACCGGTGCAGGCGGTGGTCGCAACGATCGTGTCCGACGCCGACGATTATGCGAACGAGGTCATGGCTGCGCTGAAATCGGCGGGAATCCGCGTCGAAACGGACCTGCGCAACGAAAAGATCAACTACAAGGTTCGGGAACATTCGCTGGCGAAGGTTCCGGCGCTGGTCGTGGTCGGCAAGCGCGAGGCGGAGGAACGCACCGTCGCGCTGCGCCGCCTGGGCAGCCAGGGGCAGCAGGTCGTCGCCCTCGACGAACTGGTCGCGATGTTGAAGGCGGAGGCACTTGCCCCCGATCTTGCGCGGAACCTTTCGTAACCGCGCAAGATTGATTATATAGGACTTTCGATAACTACAGGAGCAGCACCTATCCGTCCGCCCATGATGCGTCGCCCGAATGCGCCGCCGCCGATGAACGGCCCCCGATTCAATGAGTTCATCCAGAGCCCGAAGGTCCGCGTGATCGACCATGAGGGTGAGAATCTGGGTGTGATGTTCACGCGCGCAGCCATCGAGGCCGCTGCCGAGGTTGGACTCGATCTGGTCGAAGTGTCGCCGAACGCCGACCCGCCGGTCGCGAAGTTCCTCGACGTGGGCAAGTTCAAGTACGAGGCGCAGAAGAAGGCGAACCTCGCGCGCAAGACCCAGAAGACGCAGGAGATCAAGGAGATCAAGATGCGTCCGAACATCGACGATCATGACTACGATACGAAGATGAAGAAGGTCGAACAGTTCATCACCGAGGGCGACAAGGTGAAGGTCACGATGCGGTTCCGCGGTCGTGAGCTGAGCCATGGTCAGCTCGGCATGGCGGTATTGCAGCGGGTCGCCGAAGCGACGCAGGAAATCGCCAAGGTCGAAGCCTATCCGCGCATGGAAGGCCGTCAGATGCTGATGGTGCTGTCGCCGAAATAAGGCGGGATACTTCCCGTACTTCGTCATTCCCGCGAAGGCGGGAATCCATACACGCCAGCGTTTCGGCAGGAACCGCAACGACAGCGTTTATAGCCTCCCGCCTCTGCGGGAGTGACGAACAGGGCAAGTTTGCCTACCCAAAAAGCCCTCATGTTCGCTTACGAACATGAGGGCTTTTTCATGTTTCTCCAGCTTGACCGACTCGCCTGACAGGCGCATCCGCGCCGTTGGACGGTTCCGGCCGCCCATTTCCGCCAACGTCCCGAGACAGGGTCCATGTCCGATAACGATTCCAGTCGATTGACCGTGCCGCACCGGCCGTCTCCGCGTATCGCCTGATCGTTCGGGCGCCTCACGGGGGATCGGCCGGCGCGGCCGGTCGCATCGCGCGAGGTGCACAGCATGAACACCACCATCCGGTTTCTGACCGATCCCTTCCGTCGCACCGGTTCGGTGCGCGACCCCAATGCCGCGTTCGACGACACGATGACGCTGGGCGAACGCCTGGCCGACCGCGTCGCCGCGATCGGCGGCTCGTGGGGCTTCATCACCGCCTTCTGCCTGTTCCTGGTGGGCTGGTCGATTCTCAACACCATCGTGCTGGGGGCGCGGGCGTTCGACCCCTTCCCCTTCATCTTCCTCAACCTGATGCTGTCGATGCTGGCCGCGCTGCAGGCCCCGATCATCATGATGAGCCAGAATCGACAGGCGGCGAAGGACCGGCTGGAGGCGCGGATGGATTATGAAACCAACCTGCGTGCCGAAGCGCAGATCAACCGCCTGCTGGAGGAAGTCGCGGCGATCCGAGCCGAACTGTCCTGCAGCGGACCGGCCCGCCAGGTCGCCTGACCGGATATTGGCCGTTGGCGCGGCCGGGCGTATACCGGCCGCGCGAACCGTGAGGGGGCGGCAACGCGACTCGCGAGTACAGGCGTTTGCCGCAATCACGGAGGATTGCATGAGGCAGTTTGGCTTGGCGGTCGTACTGGCAACGACCATCATACCGGCAGCGGCATCCGCGCAAAGTGTGTTCGACGGAAAGTGGCGGGTTGACCTGGGGGCGGTGAAGATACCGAAGCGTCCATGGGTCGTCAGCATGAACCGCGACGGCTATCGCTGCGTAAGTTGCAGTACGCCATGGGGCGTCGCGGCCGATGGCAGCTTCCACGCGGTCAGCGGCCAGGATTATTTCGATGCGGCGGCAGTGAAGCGGATCGACCCGCGGACGATCGAAATCCACTACCGCAAAGGCGGCCGGCTGGTCGAAACCGACCGGATCAGCATCTCCGCCGATGGCCGGACCCTGACGTCCAGGGATACCGATCACGCAACCGCGAACGGGCAGCCCGCCATCTATCGGAGCACGGCGCGGCGGATCGGTGCCGCGCCGGCCGGATCGACGCATCCGGTGGGCGGCAGCTGGCAGACGACGTCCTTTGACAAGGGGTCGGAAAATACGTTGACGGTGACGATGAAGCTGGAGGGCGATCGCTTCTCGTTCGCCGACGGCACCGGCCAGCATTACACCGCGACGCTCGGTGGCCCGGCCGTCCCGGTCGAGGGCGACATTGCCAAGCGCACGGTGAAGGCGGTGCGCCTGGGCGCGCGTCAGTTGCAACTCGACAGCGCGGTCGGTGGCGCCGCCGACAGCCACATGGTCGTTACGATCGCGCCGGATGGCCGGACCATGAACGTCGCTTCCACCAATCTGAAACTGAAGACGACGACGAACTTCGTCGCATACAAGCAATAGGCGCCGCCGGGGGCGGTCAGTCGCCGCCCCCGCCACCGTCCCCGCCGCAGCCGCCATCGCTGCTGCCGCAATCCGACGATCCATCGGCGGACGCGAAATCGAACCACCCGCCCCCATCCCCGATGAAGGCGCCATCGCCATCGCTGGCGTGCCGGCGGCGCC
Organism: uncultured Sphingomonas sp.; assembly: GCA_913777295.1. Classification (GTDB taxonomy): domain Bacteria; phylum Pseudomonadota; class Alphaproteobacteria; order Sphingomonadales; family Sphingomonadaceae; genus Sphingomonas. The sequence goes on from CAJYRU010000262.1 coordinate 4,742, forward strand.
GGCGATTGGTGGAAGCGATGATGACGGCGACCGCCACCACGATGAAGGCTGCGCAAGGCAGCAAGATCAGCAGACCCATGCCCCGACGCTAACTTAATTCCTACTGAATGGAAAGGAATTAAACGAAGCCGGCAAACTCCTTGCCCGCCGCCGCGTCGAGCATCCGTCGCTCCAACGATTTCAGACGCAACTGCCCCGTGATCCGGTCGCCGGTCAGGTCGGTGACATAGAAGGTATCGACCGCGCGTTCGCCATAGGTCGCGACATGCGCCGAATGCAGCGTCACCTTCGACTGGAACAGTGCCTGCGCCAGATGATGGAGCAGCGCCGGGCGATCGCGGGCATTGACCTCGATCACAGTGAAGCGGTTCGACGCGGCATTGTCGATCAGCACGTTCGGCTCGATCGGGAATGCCTCGGCGCGCGCGCGCGACAGCGGTTTTGCGGCAAGCCGGTCATTGAGCTTCATCCGGTTGGCCAGCGCATCGGCGATCGCGGTCTTCAGCCGCTGCAACTGTCCGGCTTCGTCGAATGGCCCGCCCAGCGGGTTCTGGACGAGGAAATTGTCGAGCGCCATGCCGGTGCGCGTCGTGTGGATGCGCGCATCGATGATGTTGCCGCCCGCCGCGTGGATCGCACCGGCGATGCGATAGAACAGCCCCGGATGGTCGGCCGCATGGACGGTGACCAGGGTTGCGCCGCGATCCTCGTCCACGCTGGTTTCGATCGTCAGCCGGGTATCGCCCGACTGGTCGACCATGCGCGCATTGGCGGCGATCACATCGTCCGGCTCGGCGATCCAATAGGCCGGCGGCAGGTGCCGGACATAGGCGGCCAGCGTTTCCTTGTCCCAGCCCAGCGCCGCGCGCAGCGTCGCCTGCTTCTCGGCAATCCGCTCGTCGCGACCGCGCTGCTTGTGGCCCAGGCGCAGCACCTCTTCGGCGGTTTCGAACAGGGTGGTCAGCAACTGCCGCTTCCACCCGTTCCACGTCCCCGGCCCGACCGCGCGGATGTCGACGACGGTCAGCACCAGCAGCATCCGCAGCCGCTGCGGCGACTGCACGACGCCAGTGAAATCGAGGATCGTCTTGAAATCCGACAGGTCACGTTTGAACGCGGTCGCCGACATCAACAGGTGGTAGCGGACCAGCCACGCGACCGTCTCAGTCTCGGCCGGGGTCAGGCCCAGGCGCGGGCACAGCCGCTCGGCGACCTCCGCCCCCAGGATCGAATGGTCGCCGCCGCGCCCCTTGGCAATGTCATGGCACAGCACTGCGACATAGAGCGCACGCCGCTGCACGATGCCGCCGAACAACCCGGTCGCCAGCGGATGTTCCTCGCGACACAGGCCGCGTTCGACCTGCGACAGCAGCCCGATCATGCGGATGGTATGTTCGTCCACCGTATAGTGATGGTACATGTCGAACTGCATCTGCGCGACGATACGACCGAAATCGGGAATGAAGCGGCCGAACACGCCGCATTCGTTCATCCAGCGCAGGACGAGTTCGGGATCGCGCGGCGACGTCAGCACGTCGAGGAACAGCTGGTTCGCGCGCGGATGCGAGCGGACATGCGCCGCCAATCGAGCATCGCGCGACGCCGCGCGCATCGCCAGCGGATGAATCTCCAGCCCGTGGAGATCGGCCAGCGCAAACATCTCGATCAGGCGGACCGGATCGTCGGCAAAGAAATCATCCTTGGGCAGCGCGAGGCGTCCCCGGTCCAGCACGAAACCGTGCAGCCGGCGCGGACGTCGCCGCAGCCGTGGGAAACCGAACCGGCTGCCCCGCGCGGCATAGGTTTCGTCGAGGTGGCTGAGGAACATGCCCGTCAGGTCGCCGACACGCTTCGCCTGTAGGAAATAATATTGCATGAAGCGTTCGACGCGCGATTTGCCGACCCGGTCGCTATAGCGCATCCGCGTCGCGATCTCCGTCTGCACGTCGAAGGTCAGCCGCTCCTCGGCCCGCCCGGTGATGAGGTGGAGGTGACAGCGCACCGCCCACAGAAAATCCTCGGCCCGGTTGAATTTGCGCAGTTCCGGCGCGCTCAGCAGCCCGGCCGGCACCAGATCGGCGGCGCGGCGGACGTTATAGGCGTATTTCCCGATCCAGAAGAGGGCGTGCAGGTCGCGCAAGCCCCCCTTCCCTTCCTTCACATTGGGTTCGACGACATAGCGGGTGTCGCCCAGCCGCTTGTGGCGTGCATCGCGCTCGGCCAGCTTTTCGGCGATGAAGGTGCGGGCGGTCCCCTCCTGCACCTCGGCCTTGAAGCGCTGCGCCGCCTCCGCATACAGCGTCGTGTCGCCCCAGACATAGCGCGCCTCGACCAGCGCCGTGCGGACGGTCACGTCGGCCTTTGCCTGCCGCACCATTTCGTCCAGCGAGCGCGACGAATGGCCGACCTTCAGCCCCAGGTCCCACAGCGCATAGAGCGTCGATTCGATGACCTGTTCGGACCATGGCGTCTGCTTCCAGGGGGTCAGCACACCGATGTCGACGTCCGAATGCGGCGCCATTTCCCCCCGGCCATAACCGCCGACCGCGATCAGCGTCATCCGCTCTGCCGCCGTCGGATTATGGTTCGGGTGGACATGGTTGACGATGAACCCGGCCAGCGCGACCAGGATCGCATCGGTCAGATAGGCATAGGCCGCCGCCGTCTCCAACCCGTGGCTGGGATTGGCGCGCAGGCGGCGTTCGATTTCGCCCCGTCCCCGCGCCATCGCGTCGCGCAGCACGCCGGTTGCCGCACGACGCAGCGCCACGCCATCGCTGGCTTCGACAGGAAGCGCGCCCAGCGCCTGTGCCAGCGCCGCCGGGTCGACGATCGCCTCTGGATGGACGATCCGTTCGAACCGAGGCGGCGTGGCCAGGTCGGGCCGGACCGCGTCGTTCAGGCCCCGCCCTCCGGCGTCTTGGCCACGCCGACCAGCGCCGGGCGCAGCAGCCGGTCGCGGATCATGTAGCCGGTCTGGATTTCCTGCACGACGGTGCCGGGCTTCGCATCGGCCGACGGCACCTCGAACATCGCTTGATGCTTGTTGGGGTCGAGCGGTTCGCCGACCGAGACGAGCTTGGTAATGCCATGACGGCCGAACACGCTTTCCAGCTCGCGGCCCGTCGCCTCCAGGCCGGTGACCAGCCCCTTCATCCGATCGTCGCCGCGCAGTTCGTCGGGGATCGCCGACAGCGCGCGCGACAGATTGTCGGCCACCGACAGGATGTCGCGCGAGAATGCGGTCGCGGCATAGGCGCGGGCGTCGGCCACCTCCTTTTCGGCGCGGCGACGGACATTCTGCAGATCGGCACGGGCGTACAGCACCTCGGCCTGCGCATCGGCCAGCTTCGCTTCCAGTTCGGCGCTGCGATCCGCTTCGGCGACTTCGGGGGCGGCCTCTGCGGTGGCTTCGCGCAGGTCGTTCGTATCGTCGTTGGCGGGGATGTCGTTCATTCCAGTCTCTTCTTAATCAGCCCAGCAGGCGGGCCAGCGTTGCTGCGGTAAAATCCACCATGGGCACGACGCGCGCATAGTTCAACCGGACAGGCCCGATCACGCCGACCACGCCGACCACGCGCCCGTCCAGCGCACGGACCGGCTTGGCGATCACCGACGATCCGGTCAATGCGAATAACTTGTTCTCCGACCCGATGAAGATGCGCGCGGCATCCCCGTCCTGCGCCGATTCGAGCAGCCGGGCGATCTCCTCCTTGCCCTCCAGCTCGTCGAGCAATTGCCGTACGCGGTCGAGGTCGTGGCTGGCGGCATCGTCGATCAACCGCGCCTGCCCCCGCACGATCAGCACCGGGCGCTGGTCGCCATCCTCGCTCCACATCGCCAGACCCCGTTCGACCAGCGCACGCGCAGCGGCGTCCAGTTCGGCGCGTTCCTGCCCGATCTCGCGCAGGATCCGCGCCCGCGCCTCGCTCAGCGTCAGGCCGGACAGGCGGGCAGTCAGGTAATTGCCCGCCTCGACCAACGCGGCCGGACTTGCGCCCGGAATGTCGAGCACGCGGTTCTCGACCGATCCGTCAGCCCCGACCAGCACCGCCAGCGCGCGCGTGCCCGACAGCGGCACGAACGATAGCTGCCGCAGCACCGGCTCGCGCTTGGGCACCAGCACTACGCCGGCGCTGGCCGACAGGCCGGACAGGGCAGCGGCGGTGCCGGCCAGCGCTTCCTCGACCGGCCCGGCATTCCCGGCCTGCGCCTCGATCGTCGCGCGCTCCTGTGCCGACGGCTCCATCGCGTGCATCATGCCGTCGACGAACAGGCGCAGGCCGGTTTCGGTCGGCATCCGCCCCGCGCTGACATGCGGCGCGGCGAGCAGCCCGGCCACCTCGAGGTCCTGCATCACGCCGCGGATCGAGGCGGGCGACAGGTTCAGCCCCGACAGCTGCGCGATCGTGCGCGATCCGACCGGCGTGCCGGTGGCGAGATAGCTGTCGACCACGATCCGGAACACGTCGCGGGCGCGGTCGGTCAGTTCGTGGATCGGTTGGGCCATGGCGGGAATGTAGGGCGACCAAGCCGCGAGCGGAACCCAGTTCCTCCCCATTCATGGGGAGGGGGACCATGCGCAGCATGGTGGAGGGGGATCGCCACGCAACGCAACCGTGCCCTCTGCCGACACCCCCCTCCACCAGCCTGTGGCTGGTCCCCCTCCCCGTTCCGGGGAGGAACTTACGGCATCTCGATGAACTGCCGGATCGGCAGCTCGTTCGGCGCCGATCGCAGCGCCTCGTTCATCGCCTGATCGTGCATCCGGCAGCCATAATAGAGCGAGAGATGCTGCGATGCGCCGGACAGTTCGTTCCAGCGGATGTCGACCGAGGGCATGTCGGTCGCCACCTGCCCGCATCCCGGCTGCCCCGGCTGGATCAGCTGCTCGCCCTGCGGCCGATAGGGCTGCAATTTGTTGGCGAAAGCCCGATATTGCGCGGGAGTCACGCGGAAATTCCGCGTGCCGACGACCTTGGTGAACTGCCGCCCCTCAAACACGCCGGTCCCATCGGGCTGGACCGTGACGCGATACACCGGGCAGGTGCCGAAGCAGCGCGACGTCTCGTAGCTGATCGTCTCGCGCTCGATCGCGACCGGCGGGGCCGGGGTGGTCGTGTTCCCCACCGCCATCACGCATCCGCCCAGCATCGGCAGCATCGCTAACGCCATCTTCTTCATCATCGGCTCCCTGTTGTCGTTGGTTGTTTCGGCCCCGTATTCCTTTGGGCGTACCGCGCGGCGTCTGGCGCGTCGATGAACGGGCGGCTAGTGCATAGGCAAATTTCAGGAGATTCCCATGCGCCCATCCGGCCGCACCCCCGACGAAATGCGCCCCATCACGATCGAGACGAACTTCACCCGCCATGCGGAGGGTTCGTGCCTGATCGGGTTCGGCGATACCAAGGTGCTGGTCACCGCCTCGCTCGAAGAACGCCTGCCGCCGTGGCTGCGCGGCAAGGGCGAGGGCTGGGTCA
>CAJYRU010000263.1 GCA_913777295.1 uncultured Sphingomonas sp.
GGCTGGTTCCGATAGGCCTGGGCGTCGGACTCGCCGCAGGATTCTTCGGGATGGACGGTGGTTTCCTGATCGTGCCCGGCCTGATCCTGGCGACGGCGATGCCGCTGTCGTTCGCCATCGGCGCATCGCTCGTCGTCACCGCGCTCGGTCTGACGACAGCGTCGTCCTATGCCGTGTCCGGCCTCGTCGACTGGCACATCACCGCGCTGCTGATCGCGGGCGGAATCGTCGGCACGCTCGCCGGCATCGCGTCCGGTCGGTTGCTCGCCGCGCGCAAGGGTCTGCTCGAGCGTCTGTTCGCCGTCATCGTGGTTGCCGTCAGTCTCTACGTGACCTTATCGTCGGTATGAACGCCGCCGGATACCCTGCCGAGCATCATCGGTGGGTGAGGGATACACGCCCGCCCGATCACTCGTCGGCTTGGGCTTGAGACGATGCTTCGACTGCAGCAGCTCTTTCGGCGGACCAATATCGGGAAAAGCGATGTCTTCGAAACACTCGATCGAGACCTTGGATCCTGGCGTCACGTCCTGCCGCTTCAAGGCCGCCCGGAGTGCCCATCGGCATTGAAACAGATACCGCTCGCCGATTCAGCCGCTTAATGATCTACAACGATCCCCCGACCGCAGCTGCTAGGATTGGGCCATAAAAGGCAAGTATAACTCGGTATATATGTCTCTATGCGGTGCGAACCAGAAGCTATGCCGCCTTCGCCATGACGCCGTGCATCGTTAGGTGTTCATTTCCGGAATTTAGTGGTGCATCATCGGAGCAAGCTCCGAAAGATGCACTATGGAACAGCTTCTACACGAGAGCGTCCGCGCGACAGGCAGGTCGGTTTGATTCTGGTCTGATCCGCAAGATGCCGGCGCTGCCTGTGATCCTATCTGCCCGGCAGATGCGACGTTGCTGGCTGGATCGCTCCGAACGCCGATCGGTTCTGCGTCAGACGCCTACATGATGGTGCAGGCGGTCCTTCAGCCACACCAACCCGCCGTCGGTCGCCCGCGAACGGTGATATTGCAGCGTTTCGCGCATCGACGGGATGGCGAACGGCGGATCAACATAGGTGAGCGGCAGCTTGTCCACGAACAGCCGCGCGAGGCGTTCATGGACCAGCGCGATTCGGTTGGTGTCGGGCAACAGCCACGGCACGATGGTGAAGGACGACGTGACGACCTCGATCCTGCGCTTGTCGCCCATCGCGCGCACCTGGTCCTCGACGAAGGCGCGCGCGTCGGACAGTTCAACCACGACATGCCCGGCATCGTCATAGTCGGCCTGTGTCACGGGGCGCGCGAAGATCGGATTGCCCGACCATCCCAGCAGGACGTGGCGTTCGGTAAACAGCAATTCCTGCGGTTGCCCGGCCGACTGGAACTGTTCGGGGGAGATCATGCAGTCGATCGCGCCGCGCTCCATTGCCGCCTCCACCGCGCGACTGAGCGGCACGATCTCGATCCGGACGTTGGGCGCGATGGCCGCCAGCTCGCCCAGCAGCGGCCGGATCAGGATCGTCGTGATGTAATCCGACGCGGCGATGCGAAAGGCGCGGTGCGAGGTCAGCGGGTCGAACAGCGTCGAACTGGCAATTAGGGCCTGCGCCGAGTTAATCATGTCGGCGACCATCGGCGCGAGGCTTTGCGCGTGCGGGGTCGGCACCATCTTCTTTCCATGCGCAACCAGCAGTTCGTCATTGAACGCCTGTCGCAGCCGCCGGAGCGCCGCGCTCATCGCCGGTTGCGTCAGGTTGAGCCGCTCCGCCGCGCGCGTGACGCTGCGCTCTTCCAGCAGGACGTTGAGCGCCACGAGGAGATTGAGGTCGAACCGATCCAGCCGCATCCATACATATCGCTACTGATTTTCGATCAAATCAAGTGATTTTTGTTACGGATAAAAAGCTGGCATCTCGTTCCCGCGCTCAGCGGAAGGCGCAGAGGAGAGAGACGTGAACGGGTATCGTTCCCATATGAGCGCGCGGCCGTGAAGTCGGCGCGCATCCTCGTCGTTGGCGGGGGTATCGGCGGACTGACCGCGGCGATCGCGCTTCGTGCGAAGGGCTTCGCGGTCGACGTGATCGAACGCGATCCGACTTGGTCGGTGTACGGCGTCGGCATCATCCAGCAGGGCAATGTCGTGCGCGCCATGGCGCAGCTCGACCTGCTCGACGATTATCTCGAAGCGGGGTTCGGCTACGACCATGTCAGCGTCTATCTGCCGACCGGGCAGCAGGTCGCGCGTATCCCGACCCCCGCGCTGGTCGAGGGGCGGCCCGCCAATGTCGGCATCGGTCGCCGCGCGCTGCACAAGGTGCTGGGCGACCGCACCATAGGCAGCGGCGCGGAGGTTCGGCTGGGCGTGACGCTGAGCGACCTGCACGACGACGGCGCGGGCGTCGACGTGACGTTCAACGACGGGCGGCAAGATCGCTACGATATCGTCGTCGGCGCCGACGGCCTGTATTCGCAGGTGCGCGGGATCGTCCTGCCCGACGCGCCGCAGCCCGAATTCACAGGCCAGTCGGTATGGCGGCACAATTTCGCCCGGACTGAGGACGTGACCGGGCTGTGCGCGTTCGAAGGGCCGCGCGGGATGGGGCTGGTGCCGTTGTCCGACAGCCTGATGTACCTGTTCCTGACCACGCCCGAACCGGGAAATCCGTGGTACGCGCGCGAGACGCTGGCACAGGCGATGCGCGACAAGCTGGCGGACGTGCCCGCCCCGGCGATCCGCGCGCTGGCCGAACAGATCGCCGAGGATGACGAGGTCGTCTACAAGCCGCTCGAATGGCTGTTCCTGACCGGCGACTGGTCGAAGGGGCGGGTCGTGCTGCTGGGCGATGCGGTCCATGCGACCACCCCGCATCTGGGGCAGGGGGCGGGCATGGCGATCGAGGATGCCATCGTGCTGGCCGAGGAACTGGACCGGGCCGACACGCCCGAGGCGGCCTTCGCCGCCTATCGCGACCGCCGTTTCGAACGCTGCCGCTACATCGTCGAGCAATCGCTGGCGATCTGTCGCGGGCAACTCGGCACCGGCCCCGCCGTCGAGAATGCCAAAGCCACCAGGGATATGTTCATCAAGGTCGCCGAGCCGATCTGACCCGCTTTTCAGGAGAGTATCGATGGCCCGCGTTTCCGAGATCCGTTTTGTCGGCTATGCCGTTCCCGATCTGGCGGCGGAGCGTCGCTTCTACGCCGATGTGTGGGGACTGCGTGAAGTCGCGTCCGACGACGGCATGGCCTATTTCGCCGCTGAAGGGACCGACGAGAAATACGTCGTCCGCCTGCGCGAGGACGCGACGCAGCGGATCGACGTCATCGGCTGGGCCGCCGAGACGCGCGCCGATGTCGATGCGCTGTTCGAACAGGTGAAGGCGAACGAAGGTAAGATCATCAGCGAACCGCATGATCTGGAGACGCTCGGCGGCGGCTATGGCTTCCGCTTCTTCGACCCCAACGGCTTCACGCTGCAGATTTCTGCTGATGTCGAGCGCGGGACGAAGCGCGAACTGGCCAAGGGCGAGGCGATCCCGGTCAAGATCAGCCACGTCGTCATGCACTCGCCCGACCACAAGGCCCTGGTCGCATGGTACGAAAAGGCGCTGGGCTTCCGCGTGTCGGACTGGCTGGGCGACTTCATGTGCTTCATGCGCTGCAACAGCTGGCATCATCGGCTGGCGTTCCTGCCGGGGCCGCCGTGCTTCAACCATGTCGCCTATGACGTGTTGACGATGGACGACATGATGCGCGGCGTCGGGCGGCTCAAGCGCAACGACGTGGACATCAAATGGGGGCCGGGGCGGCATACGGCGGGCAACAACACCTTCAGCTACTTCACCACGCCCAACGACAATGTCGTCGAATATACGTCGGAGCTGGAGGAGGTCGATGACGACCATCACCAGCATCAGGTGCATGTCCCGAAGGCCGATACGATGGACCAGTGGGGGTCGGGCTTTGGCGGCC
>CAJYRU010000264.1 GCA_913777295.1 uncultured Sphingomonas sp.
ACCGCGACCGTCACGCCGAACGACGACCTGCCCTTCACCCCCGACCTGCAGGCCAATCTTGGTCTGGCGTACAAGATCGAGCTGGGGAACGGCATGACGCTGACCCCGCGCGTCGATGGCAGCTATACGTCGAAGATCACCTTCATCACCGGCAGCATCCCGATCATCGAAGAGGATGGCTATTTCGTCGGCAACGGATCGGTCGGCCTGAAGCTCGCCAACGGCATCGAGATCAGCGCGGGCGTGAACAACATCCTCGACCAGCGCTATCTGATCCAGGGCAACGCCTCGCTTGCGACGCTCGGCTATGCGGAGCGCATCTTCGCCCGGCCGCGCAACTGGTTCGCGCAGCTGTCGGCTTCGTTCTGATCGGGGAGGAGGCGGCTCCTCCGTCCACATTCGTCACTCCCGCGCAGGCGGGAGTCCATACACGCAACGGTTGTGCATTCAGCCGCGACGTCAGCGTCTATGGATTCCCGCCTTCGCGGGAATGACGAACGGCGCGGTCTCCCCCACGCTTGTCACGCCCTACGAAACGCGCCTAGTCGTCGGACAGAGCAACCGGAGCGCATCTTGTCCCACGACCCTGCCCAGAGCGACATCCTCATCATCGGGTCGGGGGCTGCCGGCCTGACCGCCGCGCTTCACCTGGCGGAACGCTTCCGCGTGACGGTGCTGGCGAAGGGGGCGCTGAACGAAGGGTCGACCGCCTGGGCGCAGGGCGGGATAGCCGCCGTGCTGGAGCCGGGCGACACGTTCGAAAACCATGTCGAGGACACGATGGTCGCCGGTGCCGGCCTGAACGACCGGGCGATCGTCGAGTTCGTCGTCGAGAGCGCCCCCGCCGCGATCGAGCGGCTGGCGGCGCTGGGCGTGCCGTTCAACATGGACGGCGAGGCGCTGCACCTGACGCGCGAGGGCGGCCATTCGCATCGCCGCATCGTCCATGTCGACGACGCCACCGGCTGGGCGGTGCAGGAGGCGCTGATCCGCGCGGCAAAGGCGCATCCCAACATCACGCTGCGGCCCGACATGGTGGCGGTCGATCTGGCGACCAGCCGGCACGAGCTGCGCTATTCGGGCGCGGGCAATGTGTGGGGCGTCTATGCGTTCGACCGCACCACCGATCGCGTCGAGCTGTTCACCGCGCGTGCGACGATCCTCGCGACCGGCGGGGCGGGGCGGACCTATCTGTTCAGCACCGCGCCGCGCGGCGCGACCGGCGACGGCATCGCCATGGCGTGGCGCGCAGGCTGCCGGGTGTCGAACATGGAATTCATGCAGTTCCACCCGACCTGCCTCTACAATCTGGAGGTCAAGAACTTCCTCATCACTGAAGCGGTGCGCGGGGAGGGCGGCAAGCTCATCAACCCGACGACGGGCAAGAACTTCATGCCCTATTACGATCCGCGCGCCGAGCTGGCCCCGCGCGACATCGTGGCGCGGGCGATCGATGCGGAGATCAAGCGCTTCGGCCTCGATTACGTCCATCTCGACATCAGTCACATGGACCCGGCGTTCGTGCGCGGGCATTTCCCCAACATCTACGAAAAGCTGCTGGGCCTAGGCATCGACATGACGACCCAGCCGATCCCGGTGGTGCCCGCCCAGCATTATACCTGTGGCGGGGTGGTGATCGATCGCGACGGGCGCACCGACCTGCCCGGCCTGTATGCGGTCGGCGAGGTATCGCAGTCGGGGCTGCACGGGGCCAATCGCCTTGCGTCCAACTCGCTGCTCGAATGTTTCGTGTTCGGCGAAGCGGCGGCAAAGGACATCGCGTCGCGCTGGGACAGCCTGCCGCCGCCGCCCGCCATCCGGGGCTGGGACGAAAGCCGGGTGACCGATTCCGACGAGGAAGTGGTCATCAAGCAGAACTGGACCGAAATCCGCCGCTTCATGTGGAATTATGTCGGCATCGTCCGCTCGACCAAGCGGCTGGAGCGCGCGCGTCACCGCATCGCGATGCTGGCCGAGGAGGTCGCCGATTATTACGGTCATTTCCGCGTGACCGCCGACCTGATCGAACTGCGCAATCTGTTGCAATCGGCCGATCTGATCGTCCAGTCGGCGCTCCGCCGGCAGGAGAGTCGCGGGCTGCACTATACACTCGATTATCCCGAAACCGCGGCGGAGGCCGTTGATACGATCCTGGTTCCCTGACGCTCGCCGGGCACGGTAACCATTCGTCGTCCATCCGGGGGGATTCGTCGCAAGCGCAGGCGTACGCCCTGTTATGTTAACACACGGACAAGCATGGTCGGGCCACGTTCCGGGGTGAGATGGTCGCGCAGATGATAAATCGAATCGGGTCGCGCAAGGCGGCCCTGATGGTGGCGATGGTGGCATTGGGTGGCGCCGGGCTGGCGACGCGGACCTTGCCGCCGACGGCACAGGCCGCCGCGCCGCGCTATGCGGTGCCGGTGCCGCTGCCGGCACAGACCCGGCCGGCGCCGCCGGCGTTGGTGTCGGCCATCAATGCGTTGGGCGGCGGCTTCAACGGCAAGGTCGGCATCGCGGTGCGCAGCATTGACGATGGCTGGGTCGTGGGCCATGCAATGGACCAGCGGATGCCGCAGCAATCGGTCAGCAAGCTGTGGGTCGCGCTGACCATGATGAACGCGATCGACGAAGGGCGCTATGCGCTGACCACGCCGGTCACGATCACCCGCAGCGACCTGACCCTGTTTCATCAGCCGATCGCCTATCTGATGAAGGACGGCGTGTTCAACACGACCGTCGGCGACCTGCTGCGCCGTGCGCTGACGATGAGCGACAATACTGCCAACGACAAGCTGCTGAACCTGGCCGGTGGACCGGTCGCGGTGCGCGACTTCATCGCTAGCCGGGGGCTTGGCAATATCCGCTTCGGTCCGGGCGAGCGGCTGTTGCAAGCAAAGACCGCGGGCCTGCCGTGGAAGCAGGAATATTCGCAGGGCAATGCCTTTGCCCAGGCGCGGGCACGGCTGGACCCCAATGTCCGCCGCGCCGCCTATCAGGCCTATGTCGCCGATCCGCCCGATGGCGCGGGCGCGGGTGCCATTGCCGACGCGCTGGCGCGGCTGCACCACGGGATGCTGCTGTCGCCGCAATCGACCAGCTGGCTGCTCGACACGATGAGCCATACCCGCACCGGCCGCGCACGGCTGCGCGCTGCGCTGCCCACCGGGTGGAGCGTCGCGCACAAGACCGGCACCGGACAGGATCTGGCCGGGCGCACGGCGGGCTTCAACGATGTCGGCATCCTGACCGCGCCCGACGGCAAATCCTATGCCGTCGCGGTGATGATCGGCGACACGTCGCGCCCGGTGCAGGAACGCCAGCAGCTGATCCAGACAGTCGTGTCGTCGATCGTTGCGGTACACGGATAGGGTAGACGCAGCGCTTCGCTTTGCCACAGACGGGGCGGAGCGGTTCGATCGTGCGGTAGCGGCCGAATTGCCGACGATCGAGGCGGCGCTGGCGGAGATCCCGCCCAACCGTGCCGGCGTCCGGATCGTCGGCAATGCGGCGCTGGCATCGTTGCTGGACACCGATGGCGGGGTCGGCGCGATTGCTGCCGGTGTCCTGGGTGAGCGTTGTCGTCCGGTCCGTGCGGTTCTGTTCGACAAGAGCGAAGCGACCAACTGGGCGCTTGGCTGGCATCAGGATCGCACGGTCTGTGTCCGCGATCGGATCGACACGCCGGGTTTCGGGCCGTGGACGGTCAAGGCGGGGCTGCACCATGTCGAGCCGCCCTTTGCCCTGCTGGCCGATATGGTGACGCTCCGGGTCCATCTCGACCCGGTGGGTACGGACAACGCGCCGTTGCTGATCGCGCCGGGATCGCACCGTGCCGGGCGGGTGCCAGTCGATGCCGTTGCCGCGGTCGTGCAGGAACATGGTATCGCGACGTGTCTCGCGGAGCCGGGTGATGTCTGGTGCTATGCCACCCCGATCCTTCATGCCTCCGACGCTGCGGTCCGCCCGATTCGGCGGCGCGTGCTGCAGGTCGATTTCTCCGCCGCCCGCCTGCCAAACGGACTGGAATGGCTGGGCGTGTAGAGCGCTGCTATCGCTTCCCCAACAATCGCGGGGACACTCCCTTGTCGGTAATCACCACCGGCACGATGCTGCCATCGGCGCGGAAGGTCAGCCGATCGATCGCGACCTCGCGGTGATTGCCGTCGGTCTCGGCCAGCGGGCGGCGGTGATAGACGATGTACCATTCGTCAGTGCCCGGGATCTGCAGCAGCGAATGGTGCCCCGCCCCGCGCGCCACCCGCGCATCCTGTTGCAGCACCACCCCGCGCGGGGTGAACGGGCCGGTCGGGCTGGCTCCGGTGGCATAGGCGACGCGGTAGTCCGGGCCGGTCCAGTCGCCCTCCGACCACATCAGGTAATAGACGCCGTTCCGCTTCGCCATGAACGGTCCCTCGACATAATCGGGGGAGGGCGTGATCGATTTGAAGGTCGTGCCATCGGCGAACGGCACGATGTCGGTCAGCGTGTCGGACAGGCGGACGACGTTGCAGTGCTTCCACCCGCCATAATAGAGATAGACCTGCCCGTCATCGTCGCGGAACGCCATCTGGTCGATCGGCTGGGCACCACCGATGATCCGGCCGATCAGCGGCTTGCCGATCGCGTCGCGGAACGGCCCTTCCGGGCGATCCGCCACCGCGACGCCGATGCCGCCGGTCTGGGCATCGTTCTTGATGTCGTTCGCGCCGAAGAACAGATAATAACGCCCGCGATGCTCGATCGCCGAGGGCGCCCACATCGAATAGGCCGCCCAGCCGACGCGCTCCACGTCCAGCACGCGCGGGTGCCGCGTCCAATGCACTAGATCGGGCGAGGAAAAGGCGTCGAGGAATGTCTGGCGCAGGAACGGGTGCCAGATATGCGGGCTTTCGCGCTCCTTCACCTGCCACGGCGTGAAGCGGCTGGTGGGGGCGGGAATGCCCTGATCCGCCGAATAGGTCGGGTAGATCCAGTATCGCCCGCGAAAGATGCGGATTTCGGGATCGGCATACCAGCCGGGAAAGGCCGGATTCGCCGCCAGCGCCCCGCGTGGCAACGCCAGCGATGTGCCCAGCCCGGCCAGCAGCGTGCGGCGATCGATCTTCAGGTCAGCGATAATCGGTGATCGCATAGGTCCCTTCCTCTGCCGCGACACGGGGGCCGACGATCGCGACCGCTGCTCCCGCCGCCTTGCCCGCCGCGACACCGGCGGGCGAATCCTCGAACACCAGGCAATTCTCGATCGCCACGCCAAGCCGGTCGGCGGCAAGGCGGAAACCCTGCGGATCGGGCTTGCCCCGCGTCACGTCCTCCGCAGTGATGAAGACGGTCGGCACCGGCAGGCCGATGGCGCGCAATCGCACTTCGGCCAGATTGCGCGGCGCGGAGGTGACGATGGCCCAGTCGCCGGCCGCCAGCGTCGCGATCAGGTCATGGATGCCGTCGATCGGGACGATGCCGTCGACATCCTCCAGTTCGGCGGCGTTCAGCCATGCTGCTTCGGCGTCGACATCCATCCCCGGCGTGGCGAAGCGGCGGACGGTGTCCTCACCCCGGACACCGTGGCACACCGCGATCAGCGCATCCGCATCAATGCCGTGCCGATCGCACCAGCGCCGCCAGACCCGCTCGACCGCCGCGCTGGAATCGAGCAGCGTCCCGTCCATGTCGAACAGGAAGGCGGCGTAGGGAGTGTTGTGGAACGACGGCATGGAAGCGGTCGTACCGGGTGGGGGTGGGGGAGGCAAATCCCGGCCCCATCCTCAGCCAAAAACGTCGCCCCAGCGAAGGCTGGGGCCTCAAGCGGCTCTTGTCACCTGCGACAACCGGGAGATCCCAGCCTTCGCTGGGATGACGTCTCGTCCAAAAGTGATCGACCCCGATCAATGCCGGAAGTGGCGCATTCCGGTGAACACCATCGCCAGCCCCGCTTCGTCGGCAGCGGCGATGACTTCTTCGTCGCGGATCGATCCGCCTGGCTGGATCACCGCCGTCGCGCCCGCCTCGACCGCTGCGAGCAGGCCGTCGGCGAAGGGGAAGAAGGCATCCGACGCGACCGCCGAGCCGATGGTGCGCGCTTCGCTCCAGCCGGCCTTGTCGGCGGCATCCTTCGCCTTCCACGCGGCGATGCGCGCGGATTCCAGCCGGTTCATCTGCCCCGCGCCGATGCCCGCCGTGCTGCCGTCCTTGGCATAGACGATGGCGTTCGACTTCACATGCTTGGCGACGGTCCACGCGAAGCGGCAATCGGTCAGTTCCTGGGCCGTCGGCTGGCGCTTCGTCACGACCTTCAACTCGACCTGATCGAGATTGCCGCCGTCGCGCGACTGGACCAGCAGGCCGCCGGCAATGGTCTTGACCATCAACCCGCCGCGCGCCGGATCGGGCAGGTCGCCGGTCAGCAGCAGGCGGAGATTCTTCTTGGCGGCGAACACCGCCTTCGCCTCGTCATCGGCGGCAGGAGCGGCGACGACTTCGGTGAAGATGCCGCTGATCGCGCGCGCGGTTTCGCCGTCCAGGGGCCGGTTGACCGCGATGATCCCGCCGAATGCCGACACACTGTCGCAGGCGAGCGCTGCCTGATACGCCTCGATCAAGGTCTCGCCGGTGGCGACGCCGCACGGGTTGGCGTGCTTGACGATGACCACGGTCGGCGGGCCGTCGCGGAACTCGCTGACCAGCTCCAGCGCGGCATCGGCGTCGTTATAGTTGTTGTAGCTCAGCGCCTTGCCCTGCACCTGCTCGGCCTGGGCGATGCCACGGGCGGCGGGGCCGCGCGGAATATAGAGCGAGGCCGACTGGTGCGGGTTCTCGCCATAGCGCAGCTCGGCACCGCGGGTGAAGGCGAGCGGGAGCGTGTCGGGAAACATCTGCCCCTGATCGGCAAAGGCGAACCACTGCGCGATCGCCGAATCATAGGCGGCGGTCGCGGCATAGGCCTTGGCGGCGAAGCGGCGGCGGGTGGCGAGCGTCGTCGCGCCCCCGGTCTCGGCCAGCTCGGCGATCAGCGCGGCATAGTCGGCGGGATCGGTGACGATCGCCACCGCATCATGGTTCTTCGCGGCCGATCGCACCATCGACGGGCCGCCAATGTCGATATTCTCGATGATCGTGTCGCGGTCGGCGCCCTTGGCCACGGTCGCTTCGAACGGATAAAGGTTCACGACGACGATATCGATCGCGCCGATGCCGTGTTCGTCCATCGACGCGACATGCTGCGGATTGTCGCGCACCGCCAGCAGTCCGCCATGAACCACCGGGTGCAGCGTCTTGACCCGCCCGTCCATCATTTCGGGAAAGCCGGTCAGCTCCGAAATGTCGCGGACGGTGAGGCCGGCGTCGCGCAAGGCGCTGGCGGTGCCGCCGGTGGAAACCAGCTCGACGCCATGGGCAGCAAGGGCGGTGGCGAGGTCGACGATGCCGCTCTTGTCGGAAACCGAAAGGAGCGCGCGCTGTGCGGTGACATGATCCATGGCCGCGCCCTTTCGCGCGAATGGCGCGGCGGGGCAAGGGGGCGCGGCTTGCGACTTTCGGCGGGTAGGCGTAGCGTTTGCGCCATCCCAACCGGAGTCGGAACGATGGTCCAGTCCCTGCGCTGAACGTGGCGGAAGCTCCGCCGCACGATCACTCTGACAGGGACTCCATCATGCAACGTCTGCAATCGAAACTCTGCGTCGTCACCGGCGCGGCGCGCGGGATCGGCCACGCCATCGCCACGCGCTTCCATGAAGAGGGCGGCATCGTCGTCCTGACCGACAGCGACGCCCGAGCCGGACAGGCCGCCGCCGATGCGCTCGGCTGTCGCTTCGTCGCGCTCGATGTGCGCGAAGAGGACGACTGGGCGCGGCTGGCGCGGGACGTGCCGGTCGCCGATGTCGTGGTCAACAATGCCGGCGTGACCGGGTTCGAAGGCGGCATGGTGCCCCACGATCCCGAACATGCCTCGCTGGAGGATTGGCGCGCGGTCCATGCCGTCAATCTCGACGGCACGTTCCTTGGCTGTCGCTATGCGATCGGCGCGATGAAAGCGGCGGGGACGGGATCGATCATCAACATCTCGTCGCGCTCCGGGCTGGTCGGTATTCCCGGCGCGGCGGCCTATGCCTCGTCCAAGGCGGCGATCCGCAACCACAGCAAGAGTGTCGCGCTCTATTGTGCGCAGAATGGCTGGCGCATCCGCTGCAACTCGGTCCACCCGGCGGCGATCCTGACCCCGATCTGGGAACCGATGCTGGGCGACGGCCCCGACCGAGAAGCGCGGATGGCGGCGCTGGTGGCGGATACGCCGCTCAAGCGCTTCGGCCTGCCCGAAGAAGTCGCGGCGGTCGCCGCAATGCTGGCATCGGACGAAGCGACCTATATCACCGGGACCGAGGTCAATATCGACGGCGGGCTGCTCGCCGGATCGGCGGCGTCACCGGGGTGACGGAATAGCAGTTACCCCTTCTTCGCCGACATCGGCACGGCACAGCCATAGGCCTTGTGATAGGACTGCCCCCAGCAACGCCGGAAGCCGTCGAGGACGTTCAGGTTCATCGGCCAGCGGATCGTCATCGGCTTGCCGTCCGGGCCGCGCGCATCGGCCAGTTCGGGTGGCTTGGGCAGCACGGCCAGCGCGGCGCGGGCGCGCTCGAGTCCCGCCCGGTCGCCGCGCAGGAACGCGATGCTGCCATCGACATACAGGTTCCAGCCCCAGGCCCGGTCCTTGTCGGCGGGCTTGCGGCTCTGTTCGAACAACGCGATCGCACGTTCGGTCTGGCCCAGCTCGGCGCGCATCTGACCCTCGTGCCAGAACAGGATCTTGGCATTCGGCTCATCGGACGGGTGCGCGGCGCGCCAATCGCGGATCAGGTCGGCGGCCTCAGCCTCGCAGCCCCGCTTCGACAGCGCACGCCAGCCGCCGTCCATATCCTGGTCGAATGCACGCTGATCGAGCGCCAGCATCGCTGCCCGGTCATAGCGGCAATCGGGGGCGGGGAGGGCGAACAACGCGGCGGCCAGCAACAACATCATCCTATCCCCTCAAACCTCACCGTGCCCGGTGGAACCGCCACGAAAAATCATGCCCCCCCGCCGGGGTCACGCCCGACAGGACCAGCTGGAACGTCGGTATGGGCAAGCCGCCCTCGTCGATCCACAGGCTTTCCTCGACGCCCAGCGTCGCGCCCTTGCAGCGGAACTGCCACACCGGGCCGCCATCGGGGATGCGCAGGAACGCGGCCTGCCCGTCCGGGGTCGGTGCGATCTCGATGCCGGGTGCCAGATGGAAGCGCGCGACGAAGCCCGTCTCGCCCTTGCGCCCACGCCGGCCGGTCGGGATCAGCATATCCTCGCCCTGCACGTCGCGGCCATCGGCGGACAGAGTCAGGACGCGGCGATGCTGAAAGCCGAGGCGTTTGGCATAGCCGTCATGCGCGACCTCGATCCGGCTGATCGCGTCGCTTTCCTGCCGCGCCAGGTCGACCACGCCGACGCCCTTGCCCAGCGACCCGTCGGCATGGATCGCGGTTGAATTGGCATCGGCCAGCACCAGCGTCGAATGCGCGGCGGTGGTGCGCAGCGCGCGGCGCAGTTCGGGGGAGAGCGTCAGCGACGCCGCGCCCGCGCCGCCGCAATTGACCACGATCCGCTGCCCGGCATCGGACAGTTCGAACGCCAGCGTGGATGCGCAACCCTCCCGCGCCGCGCGCGCCACCGGCGGCGGCGCGCAATCGACCATCAGCACGGTACGTCCGGCGGCAAGGCGCTGATACCCCCAGTCGCCGGCGTGGCGCAGGGGCCGGGTACGCACGCCGGTCGCCGCGACGACATCGGCGATGCGTTCGCCGTCGACCGGCCCCGATCCCTGCCAGCAGGCCAGCCCCCCCTCGCCATGGCACACGCCCAGCAGCGCCGCGACCATGCGGGTCAGCGCCAGCCCCTGCACCTCGGGCACGTCCATCCGCCGCGCGGCATAGATTTCGCGGAGCGCCGTCAGCGTCATCACCGCGTCGAGCTGTTCGGCAGGCGATCGGCCGACGATGCCGCCATCTTCGAACAGGCCGGTCGTCAGCGCGCGGGCGAGGCCATGTTCGCCGAACGCGCGGCGCGGGTCGCCGCCGGGAATGACCAGGCCGGCAGCGACGACGCCCGCCCACGCGGTGATCGCGCGAATGCCGGCCGGCGCCTTGCCCGCCTCACCGTCCAGATGCCGGGCGGCGCGGGCGATGGTGTTGAGGACGCGTGAACGATAGACCAGATCGGTCGACGACAGGATCAGCGGCGCGTGCGCGATCCAGAACAGCATCCGCCGCCCGGTGACATGCGCGGCCCATGCCGGTTCCGACACCCGCTCGCCATGCGCCGCCAGCCATTGCAGCATCAGCGTCTCGGCGATCGGCACCGCCGTCACCCGTGGCGCGACGCTCGACAGGTCGCGCAGCCACGCAAAGCTGTGGAGATGTTCGGCAAAGGCTGAGGAGAATTTGGGCCGGTCGAGGCCGAGGCGATCGATCGGCACCGCCTCGCCCCGGAACATCAGCTCGCCGCGCAGCAACGCCTGCCCGCGCGCAATATCGCCGAAGAACGGATCGTCGGCGACCGCGATCAGCTTGAGCGGATGCCGCCCCTTCAGCCGCAGGCCATGCAGTGGGGTGCGCCACGCAAGGCGCTGCAATTTCTCGGCGATGCGCTCCGACAGTGACAGCCCTGTGCCGCCGCCCTGCCGCACCAGCCGTTTGCCGACGTCGATCTCGCCCCGCGGTTCGTCGATCGGCTGCGGCGGGATCATGCGCCGCGCAGTGCGGCGATATTCGCGGCATAGGCGGTCGGGCCGCCGGTAAAGGTCGCGGTGCCGGCGACCAGGCAATCGGCCCCGGCGGCGATCGCCTTCGGCGCGGTCACCCGGTCAATCCCGCCATCGACCTGCAGGTCGATCTGCCGCCCCGTCGCATCGATTTTGCCACGCAGCGCCTCGATCTTGCGCAGCTGGCTGTCGATGAACTTCTGTCCACCGAAGCCGGGATTGACGCTCATCACCAGCAGCAGGTCGGTCAGGTCGATCACTTGGTCGACCACTTCGACCGGGGTGCCGGGGTTCAGCACCACGCCGGCGCGCTTGCCCAGTGCCTTGATCCGCTGGAGCGTGCGATGCAAATGCGGCCCCGATTCCGGATGCACCGACAGGATGTCGGCCCCGGCCTCAGCGAATGCCTCGACCAGCGGATCGACCGGCGACACCATTAGGTGGACGTCGAACGGCTTGGGGCTATGCGGGCGCAACGCCTTCACCACCGCCGGGCCGATCGTCAGGTTCGGCACGAAATGCCCGTCCATCACATCGATATGGATCCAGTCCGCGCCGGCAGCATCAATGGCACGGACTTCCTCGCCCAGCTTGGCGAAGTCGGCGGACAGGATCGAGGGCGCGATACGGACGGGTTGCATGAGGTCCGTCCTAGCACGGTCTGCCGATGCGGCAAGACTTGCTTAACCCTCCTGTCGCCGCAGCCGAACGATGAAGAACCCGTCCAGCCCGCCCTGCTCCGCCAGCATCCCCGGCAGCGTCCGCACGTAACCGCGCGGGTTCGCGCTCACGCCCTCGGGCAGCTCGTCCGCCGTCGCCGGCTCCACGACGTAATCCGGCCGCGCGGACAGGAACCGGTCGAGCTGCGCCTCGCCCTCGGCCGGCTCCAGCGAGCAGGTGGCATAGACCAGCCGCCCACCGGGCTTCACCCAGTCGGCGGCACGCGCCAGCAACCGCGCCTGCAACGCCGCCGTTTCCGCGATCACGCTCGGCCGGACGCGGTGCAGCACGTCGGGATGGCGGCGGAAGATGCCGGTCGCGCTGCACGGCGCGTCGAGCAGGATCGCATCGACCGGCTCGGTCGGCTTCCACACCAGCGCATCGCCGGTCACGACCGTCGCCGACAGCCCGGTGCGCTCCATATTCTCGGTCAGGCGCATCAGCCGGCTCGCCGAATTGTCGAGCGCGGTCACGTTCCATCCGGCGGCGGCCAGCTGCAGCGTCTTGCCGCCCGGCGCGGCGCACAGGTCGAGCGCCCGGCCCGGCCCCTTGCCCAGCAGCCGCGCCGGGATCGACGCCGCCAGGTCCTGCACCCACCAATCCCCTTCGGCATAGCCCGGCAGGTCGGCGATCGCGCCATGTTCGGTTAGGCGGCGATGGCGCGGGGCCAGCGCCAGTCCCTCCGGCCCGTCCTCACCCTTCAACGACAGGTCGACCGGCGGCTGCTGCGCGATCGCCTGTGCCGCCGCGATCACCATGTCCTCGCCCCATGCCGCGACCCAGCGCGCATCGGTATCGGCGGGCAACGTCGCGGCTTCCGGCAACCTCGCATTGCCGCGCATCAGCGTGCCGAACACCCCGTGGACCAGCTTGCGCGGGCCGCCATCGACCAGCGGCAGCGCGGTCGCGATCGCGGCGTGCGGCGGCGTGTTCAGCACCAGCGCCTGCGCCAGCGCCACGCGCAGCACGAACCGCGCCTTGGCATCGTCGGGCAGTGGCCGCTGCGTCGCACTATCGATCAGCGCGTCGAGATCGGGCAGGCGGCGCAGCACGGCGGCGGCGATGGCATGGGCAAGGCCCTTATCCTCCCGCCGGTCCAGCTCGGACGTAGCACTCGCCAGCGCCGCCTCCAGCGGCAATCCGCGCCGGATGACAGCATCGAGCAGTTTCAGCGCGGCACGGCGCGCGGGCACGCCGGGGGCTTCGGGGGCAAGACGGGGGCGGGCCATGATCGGGTTCCCATGCGGAAAAGGGGGTACTTGAATCCTGTCGCCGATCCGCCAAGTGCGTTCCCGAGCGAACCGGAAAGGACCCCCTATGGGCAAGCGACCGCCACATGTGAAGCCGCCAGCGCATCTCTCCAAGTCGCCGCCGGTACCGACGCCCGAACCGCTGCCTGAAAAGCCGGACGCCAATGATCCGCTGGGCCTCAGCCCGACGCGCTATGGCGACTGGACGCACAAGGGGATCGCGGTCGATTTCTGATCCGCTCGTCCACGAAACGGTAAGCATTTCCAAACCGGTGGCGGCGATAGTCGGGGTTGCAGGAGTGGCCCATGTACAAGATCGTCATCGATCCGACTCACGCGTTGGTCCGGCTGGACATGGAAGGCATGTTGTCGCCGGCGGAGAGCGACCAGCTGGTCGGTGACCTCATCCGCAGTATCGGGGAAGCGCGTTTGCGCCGCTATGCGATCATCATCGACGTGACCCGGTGCGGTGTACAGTCGCAGGACATGATCGCCGCGATGGCATCGCACCTGACCAAGATGCAGAATGCCTATGCCATCGCGCTGGTGACGGGCACGACGCTGGTACGGATGCAGGTGCGGCGCATCTTCCCACAGTCGATCGTCCATTTTGCCTCGACCTATGACGAAGCGTTGCGCTGGATATTGTCGCGTTCGGACGGGAGCGCGGCGTCGCCAACGGGGTAACCTACACCCCTGTCAGTAATTCCATTGCGCCCATGGAACGAACTGATCGTTCCGGACTTGTCGCCAGATGGCATGGCTTTCACGCAACTGGCGGTATTTCGTGGGCGGCATCGTCGCTCTGGCGCTGCTGATCCTGTTGATTCTCGCAGCCTTTCCCTGGGGGGTGTTGCGCGAGAAGGTGTCGGTGAAGCTCGCTGAGCGCTTTGGCTCCGACGTGTCGATCGGCACGATCGAACGGGTCGAGCCGTTGTCCTTTTCGCCGACGCTGGTCGTTCGCGACCTTCGAATCGCGCAGCCCAGCTGGGCGGGGCCGGGCGATCTGGTCCGGTTGCAGCGCATCGATTTCCGCTTTCGCGTCCTGCCGCTGTTACGCGGCAAGTTCGACCTGACCGCGCTCGCCGTCGATGGCGGGCGGGTGGCGATGGTGCGGTCGCGGGACGGCCGCAAGAACTGGGCGCCCGACAAGCGCGGCGACAAGGGGTCGGCGTCCGCCATCACCAGCCTGACCGTCCGGAACCTCGTGATCGACTATCGCGACGCGGTGCAGAACCGGCGCTTTTCGGTCACCGTCGTGTCCGACGCGCAGGGTTTTCGCGCCGGCGGCGATGGCGCGATCGACAATCGTCCGGTCAAGGTGTCGCTGAACGGCCCGGCCATCGTCGGCGACGGTAGCTGGCCGTTCACCGCGCGGGTCACCGGGCCGACGATCAATGTCGATGCGAAAGGCACCATGGCCTCGCCGCTCGACACGCGGCAGATGACCGTCGACCTGACCGCACGCGCCGACAATCTGAAGACGCTGGACGCGCTGATCGAGGCGGGACTGTTCGGGACCCAGCCGATCGCGCTCACGGCGCGCGTGCGGCATGACGATCCGACCTGGGTGATAGAGAAGCTGTCGGGCAGCATCGGCCGGTCGCGGCTGGCAGCGGCCAACGCCACGGTGACCAAGGACGGCGAGAAGACCGGCATCGACGGGCGGCTGCACTTCGCCACCCTGTCGTTCGACGACCTCGAAACCGATGAAGGCCGGGCGGAGGCCGCCGCGGTCGAGCGTCGCATCGGCCCGCGCGTGGTGCCGGGCACCCGCATCAACCTCGCCAAGATGGGCAATCTCGACGGCAAGCTCGCGGTACGGGTCGATCGGTTGCTGGATATGCCGGGCCTGCGCAGCCTCGACACCGTACTGGCGATCGACGACCGTCGCCTGACCGTCGCGCCGCTGACCGTGCGGCTGGCACAGGGGAGCATTACCGGACGGGTCGTGATCGACCAGCGGGGGCGGACCAGCCCCAAGGCGACGTTCGACCTGCGGCTGAAGGATTCGCGTATCTCCACCTTTGCCGGCGGCGCCCCGATCGATGCGCCCTTGCGCGCGCGGCTGCGGCTTACCGGCAGCGGCGATACCATCCGCCAGGCGATCGGCCGGTCGAACGGCACGATCGGCTTCGCGGCGGCGGGCGGGGTGCTGCCCGCCAAGATGGCGTCGATGCTGGGTGCCGATGTCGCACGCGGCGTGCTGACCGACGACGATGCGCAGGCGCGGCTGCGCTGCCTCGGCCTGCGGCTGGACGTCACCAATGGATTGGGCCGGATCGATCCGCTGCTGATCGACACCTCGCGTGCGCAGACCCGCGGGCAGGGGGTGGTGCGCCTGTCCGACGAAACCCTGTCGATCGCGCTGACCGGCACGCCGAAACAGCGTACGTTGCTGCATCTCGACCGGCCGGTGCGGATCACCGGTCGGATCCAGTCGCCCGCGGTGCAGATCCCGCCGGGGGTCAAGAGCGCAGGTGGTATCCTGCGGATGCTCGGCCACGCCATCCGTGGCGACGACACACCGCGTGCGGGCAATGCCGATTGCGGCGCGCTGGTCCGCCGCGTGCTGGGATAGGCTTGCCGACCAGCAAGCGGCCCTTTCCTACACGGCGCGCTCCCGCCATGATCGGCGACGCGCGACCCGCGCCTGCTCTTTGAACCCGCTGCAACCGCCACAATTTCAACTCAATGCAACAAGCGTGGCGAGTGTGAACTTTGTGAACTTTGGCGCTCAGAGCGGTTTTCGAACAGGCTGGATCATCGGCACGGCGCGATGTTCGGTTCGGGGCAAGGAGAGAGGAGGGAGCGATGCCGAAGCATCATGACCGACGATCGACGCCGCCCCGGATCGAAAATGGCCCGCCGCGAAGCGGTCGCCCGCAGGGCGATGACGGTGGTTCAACCTGGTCGAATACCGCTCTAGGGCCGCCGTGGCGCACCCCGTTCGGCGACCATCCGTTCGCCGTCGATCACGATCGGTCCGGCAAGGCCCGGCAGCCCGTCGGGCCGGATCGCCATGCCGCGCGCGATCACCTGCGGGTCGGCGAACACCTCGTCCAGCGCGTTGATCGGGCCGGCGGGGATGCCGGCGGCCTCCAGCGCTTGCGTCAGGTCGGCCTTGCGCCACGTCGCCACCGCCGCCTGAACCGCACCGATCACCGCGCGCCGATACGTCACCCGCGCCGGGTTGGTCGCAAAGCGCGGATCGGTGTGCAGCATCAGGCCCAATATGCCGCACAGCCGCGCGAACTGCCCGTCATTGCCGACCGCGATGACCAGCGCGCCGTCCGCCGTCTCGAACGCCTGATACGGCACCAGATTGGCGTGGCCATTGCCCATCCGCGTCGGCACGCTGCCGCCTGCCATCAGGTTCAGCGCCTGGTTGGCCAGCACCGCCACCTGCGTGTCGAGCAGCGCCATGTCGATATGCGCGCCTTCCCCCGTCAGGTCGCGACGGCGCAGCGCCGCGAGGATCGCAACCGCGGCATACAGGCCGGTGAACAGGTCGGCATAGGCCACGCCCGATTTCTGCGGCGCACCGTCCGGCTCGCCGGTCAGCGACATGGCACCGCCCATCGCCTGGATGATGAAATCGTATCCGGCCCGATGGGCATAGGGGCCGTCCTGCCCGAAGCCGGTGATCGAACAGGTCACCAGTCCCGGCCGCACCGCCGACAGCGCGGCATGATCGAGACCATATTTGGCGAGGCCGCCGACCTTGTAATTCTCGATCACGACATCGGTATTGGCGACCAGCGCGCGGACCTCCGCCTGACCCTGGGGGCTGGTGATGTCGATCGCCACCGATGTCTTGCCGCGATTGGTGGCGTGGAAATAGGCGGCGTCGCGGGCGCTTCCGTCGGGCGCGGTGACGAAGGGCGGCCCCCAGTGGCGGGTGTCGTCGCCGCTGCCCGGCCGCTCGACCTTCACCACCTCCGCGCCCAGATCGGCCAGTAGCTGTCCGCACCACGGCCCGGCCAGAATCCGGGCCAGCTCGACCACGCGAATGCCCGCCAGCGGCTTCATCCGCGACG
>CAJYRU010000265.1 GCA_913777295.1 uncultured Sphingomonas sp.
GCACAAGGCCGAACGCGGTCAGGCCAATCGCGCCGACGAAACTGCGCACCGGGGCCAGCCACGTCGCATGCCGGTCGACCCGGATGCCCGCGCCGACGCCCTTCGCCAGCGCCTCCACCCGCGCCACCGCCGCGTCGTCGCCGGTCCGCAGGTCGACATCGATCATCGCCGGCATCGGCAAATCGGCGTCCAGCCCCGCTTCGCCCAGCCATGGACGCAGCATTTCGGCCAGCCGTGCGCGATCGACCTCGGTCGCGCGGGTCACATCGGCCGACGCCTGCAACCGGGCGAGTAGGCGCACGACCTCCGCATCGCGCGTCGCGGCGTCGCCCTCGATCACCTGGACCGTCAGCCGCGCGGCCAGTTGCCGGTCGAGCGCGCCCCCGGCGTTGCGGGTGGAGAGGCCAAGCGCGGCGCTGAGCGTCGTCAGGAAGATCATGATCGCCATGATCCATACCATCGCGCGGCGCCCCTGCCGGTCGTCGAGCAGCGGCTGCGTCGGCGCACGCCCGCTCATGCGACCCCCGCCGCGACCGGATCGACCAGCCGCCCGCGATCGAGCAGCATCAGCCGCGCGTCCGGTACCCGGTCGAGCAGATGGTGGTCGTGCGTCGCCATCACGACGGTCGTCCCCAGCCGGTTGAGCGAGGCAAACAGCTTCAGCAGTCGTTCGGCCATGTCCGGATCGACATTGCCGGTCGGTTCGTCGGCGACGAGGATTTCGGGCCGGTTGATGACCGCGCGGGCGATGGCGACGCGCTGCTGCTCGCCGCCCGACAGCGTCGGCGGACGCGCATCGGCGCGGTCGGTCAGCCCGACCCAGGCGAGCATCTCGCCCACCGGCTCGGCAATATCCTCCTCCGGCATCCCCGCGACCCGCAGGGGGAGCGCGATATTGTCGCGCGCGGAGAGATGCGGGACCAGCCGGAAATCCTGGAACACGACGCCGATCCGCCGGCGGAAACCGGGCAGGCGGCTGCGCTGCGACGTCACCATATCCTCGCCGAACAGGCGGATGACGCCCCGGCTGGGCCGCTGCGACAGGTAGAGCAGGCGCAGCAGCGACGTCTTGCCCGCGCCCGATGCCCCGACCAGGAAATGGAAGGTCCCGGCACTGAGCGTGAAGCTGACATCGCTCAGCGTTTCCGGACCCTGACCGTAGCGAAGACCGACATTTTCGAACTGAACGATGCTGGCCACGGGCGCCCTTGCTTCCACCGGTCCTCCGCCCATCGCACACGGGGCCGATTGTCTCAAGCACCACGCAATCGCGCCTTGCCATCGACCGCCAACCCGCCGTAGATTCAATGCCAGATTACAGTCGCGCCCAGTTGGCTCCGCACGTGGCGGCCCGGCGCGGCCCATGCAGGGGGCAGGGGACGCAATGATCCTCGAATGTACGCAATGCCATATGCGGTATCTGGTCGCCGATTCGGCAATCGGCCCGGCGGGGCGCACGGTGCGTTGCGCGGGATGCCGGCATAGCTGGTTCCAGCCGCCGGCGATGCTCGACCTCGGCACCACGGCGGCGGTGACCCCGCCCACCGAGCCGGCACGCGCGCCGCAACCGGCGATGGCCGAGGCGGCGGCCGCTGCGCCGCGCCCCCGGACGGCCGCACCGGCGCCGGCCGCGGCCGCGCCCGACCCCGGTTATGGCGAGGCAGCGCGTCCCGCCCCCTTGCGCGCGCGCAGCAGCGAACCGCGCCGCTATGTCGATCCGGAGGCCGAGCGGGCGGAGCGGGGCGAGCCGATCAACGCCTTTGCCCATCAGGCGCCGTTCGTGCCGCGCCGCAACCCGGCCCGCCGCCGTACCGCGATGGCGGTCGCCGCCGGGGTCGCCATGCTCGCGGCCTGTGGCGGCATTCTCTACACCGGCACGCCGGGCATCGCCGAACAGCTGGGCCTGCCGATCGCGTCCGGGGCCAGCGACGCGCTGAAATTCGCGATCAACACGCCGGAGCGCCGGCTGCTGTCGAGCGGCAACGAACTGTTCGCGGTGTCGGGCCGGATCATCAACGAAACCGGCAGCCGCCAGCGCATTCCCGACATCCGCGCCGTGTTGAAGGACAGCCAGAACCGCGACGTCTACAGCTGGACGATCAAGCCGCAGACGCGGGTGATCGGGCCGAGCGGCAGCCTGACCTTCAACAGCGCCGCGCTGGACGTGCCGGCCAATGCCAAGGAACTCGAACTGAGCTTCGCGTCAGGGTTGTAAGCGGGCGGAGCAATCTCACTGCTTCGCGTATCCCCGCGCAGGCGGGGATCCAGGGTAACTATCGGTGACGTTCGTGGCTCTGGACCCCCGCCTGCGCGGGGGTACGGTTATGGCGGATTATGGCCGCGCCAAACCCTGATCGTAGCCCGGCGAAGGCCGGGGGCCAGTTGGGTAACGTTGGCGGTACTATCGGCAGGCTATGGCAGCTGGACCTTGGCCTCTGCCGGGGTACGGGTCGCGAATGGGCTGCGCTACGCCGCGATCGGAAAGCGCAGCAACCGGTCCTCCAGCGCGATCAGCGCCTCCGCGCCATGCCCCACCGCCCGCACGATTTCCGGGTGATGCGCGTCCAGCCCGCCGGTCAACGACCCGAACGCCGGTAGGATCAGCTTGGTCGCGCTCGCCACGAAACAGCGCCGCGACACGCCGCGTCCGCGCAGCTTCAGCCGCAGCTTCGGGTGGAAATGGCCCGACAATTCGGGACGCGTCTCGGCCGGGTCCGCCTCGTGGCGCAGCACCACGCCGTCGACCAGCGCTTCGTCGATTACCCGCCCGCCACAATGATCGGCGACCACCCGGTCGTGATTGCCGGTGATCCACGTCCAGTCCGCGCCGCCGGTCAGCGCGCGCAGTCGCGCCTGTGCTTCGGGCGACAGCCGGTCGCACCCGGCACTGTCGTGGAAACTGTCGCCCAGGCACCAGATTTCCGCCGGCCGCGTCCGCGCGACCACCGCCTCGATCGCCGCCAGCGTCTCCAGCGTGTCGTAGGGGGGCAGCATCTGCCCGAACTGCGCGAACC
>CAJYRU010000266.1 GCA_913777295.1 uncultured Sphingomonas sp.
GGCCGGCACAGGTCGGCTTCGTCGTGGTCCAGCCGACCAGCGTCGCTCAGACCGCCGACCTCGCCGCGCGCGTCGTCGCGTTCCAGCAGTCGGAGGTCCGCCCGCAGGTCGCCGGCATCATCCGCAAACGCTATTTCACCGAAGGCACCTTGGTCCGCGCCGGACAGACGCTCTACCAGATCGATCCGCGCCTTTATCGCGCGCAGGCCAACGAAGCGGTCGCCAACCTGAACAGTGCCCGCGCCAATGCCGAGGCGACGCGCGTCCGCGCCGATCGCTATCGCCCGCTGGCGGAGATCGAGGCGGTCAGCCGCCAGGACTATACCGACGCCGCCGCCCAGGCGCGGCAGGCCGCCGCCGCCGTCGAACAGAGCCGGGCGCAGCTCGAAACCGCGCGGGTGAACCTGTCCTTCACCAACGTCCCCGCGCCGATCACCGGCCGCATCGGGCGCAGCTATTTCACCGAAGGCGCACTGGTCACGACCAATCAGACCGATCCGCTGGCGGTGATCCAGCGGCTCGACCCGATCTTCGTCGACATCCAGCAATCGGCCGCCGACCTGCTCGCGCTGCGTCGCGAACTGGCCAGCGGCGGCGTGGTCCCGGCCTCGGCCGCCGTCCGCCTGAAGCTCGAGGATGGCAGCGACTATGGCCAGACCGGCCGGGTCGAATTTGCCGAAGTGATGGTCAATGCCCAGACCGGCACCGTCACGCTGCGCGCCCGCTTCCCCAACCCGCAGGGCATCTTGCTGCCCGGCATGTTCGTCCGCGCACAGTTCGCACAGGCGATCGACCAGCAGGCTATCCTCGTGCCCCAGCAGGCGGTGAAGCGCGATCCCAAGGGGCAGGCGACCGTCTTCATCGTCGGGCCGAACGATACCGCCGTGCAGAAGGTGATCCAGGCCGACCGCGCACAGGGCGAATTCTGGGTCGTGACCGGTGGCCTGAACCCGGGCGACAAGGTGATTACGCAGGGGACCGCGAACCTGAAGCCGAATGCGAAGATCAAGCCGGTGCCGGCCAACACGCCGCAACGCATTCAGGCGAAACCCGCCGGTGAACAGCGCTCCGCGCCCGCAAAGGCGGGATAAGCGATGTCGCGCATTTTTATCGACCGCCCGATCTTTGCCTGGGTGATCGCGATCATCGTGATGCTGGGCGGTCTCGGCGCGATCCTGTCGCTGCCGATCGCGCAATATCCCGACGTCGCCCCGCCACAGGTCAATATCCGCGCGACCTATCCGGGTGCCAATGCGGAAACGATCCAGAATTCGGTGACACAGATCATCGAACAGCAGCTGACCGGCATCGACGGCCTGCTCTATTTCAGCTCGCAGAGCAGCTCGCGCGGGCAGGTGACGATCAGCGCGACCTTCGACAAGGGCACCGACGCCGACATCGCACAGGTGCAAGTGCAGAACCAGGTGCAGCAGGCCCTGTCGCGACTGCCGCAGCAGGTGCAGCAGCAGGGTATCCGCGTCACCAAGTCGAACCCCGACTTCCTGATGATCGTTGGTATCTTCGACGAAACCGACCAGCGCACCAATGGCGACGTGTCGGATTATATGGAGGCGAACCTCGTTGAGCCGCTGGCGCGGATCAACGGGGTCGGTGAAACCAACGTGTTCGGATCGCAATATGCGATGCGCATCTGGCTCGACCCGGCAAAGCTCGCGTCCTTCTCGCTGATCCCCGGCGACGTCGTCACCGCGATCCAGGCGCAGAATACCGAAGTCGCCGCGGGCGAGCTGGGCGGCCAGCCGACCGGCCCCGAACAGCAGCTGAACGCCACCGTCACCGCGCAATCGCGGTTGCAGACCCCGGCCCAGTTCCGCGCGATCATCCTGAAGACGCTGCCCGACGGGTCGACCGTCCGCCTGTCCGACGTGGCGCGGATCGAACTGGGGCAGGAAAATTATGCGGCGCTCAGCCGGGTCAACGCCCATCCCGGCGCCGGCCTCGCCATCAGCCTCGCGCCCGGTGCCGACGCGCTGGAGACGGCGGAACTGGTGAAGGCAGAGGTCGAACGCCAATCGGCCAAGTTCCCCGCCGGGCTGACCTTCGCCTATGCCAACGACACCACCGCCTTCATCAAGCTGTCGATCGAGGAAGTGGTCAAGACGCTGGTCGAGGCGGTGATCCTCGTCGTCATCGTCATGTTCGTGTTCCTGCAAAGCTGGCGCGCGACGTTGATCCCGACGATCGCGGTGCCGGTCGTGCTGCTCGGCACCTTCGGCGTCTTCTATCTTTTCGGTTTCTCGATCAACACGCTGACCCTGTTCGGACTGGTGCTGGCGATCGGCCTGCTGGTCGACGACGCGATCGTCGTCGTGGAGAATGTCGAGCGGCTGCTCGAAGAAAATCCCGACATGTCGCCGCGCGAGGCGACGATCGAATCGATGAAGGAAATCCAGGTCGCGCTGGTCGCGATCGGGATCGTGCTGTCGGCGGTGTTCCTGCCGATGGCGTTCTTCGGCGGGTCGACGGGTGTCATCTATCGCCAGTTCTCGGTGACGATCGTCGCGGCGATGGTGCTGTCGGTGCTGGTCGCGCTGATCCTGTCGCCGGCACTCACCGCGACGCTGCTCAAGCAGAAGAAGCGCGATGGCGACGGCAGTCTGGAGGGCGGCTGGCTGGAGCGGAAATTCCCGCGCGTCGCCCATGTCGGCGAACGGCTGCGGAACGGTTTCAACCGCAATTTCGACAAGGGCGTCGACCGCTATGAACGCGGCGTCATCCACGTCATCGATCGCAAATGGCTGTACCTGCTGCTCTATGCCGCGGTACTCGCTATCCTCGCATTGCTGTTCTTCCGCCTGCCGACCAGCTTCCTGCCGACAGAGGACCAAGGCGCGGCCTCGATCCGGTTCCAGCTGCCTGCGGGCGCGACCCGTGGCCGTACCGAAGCGGTCCAGCGCGAGGTCGAGAAATATTTCCTGACCTATGAAAAGGACAATGTCCGCACCCTCCTGGTCGTGGCCGGCGGCGGTGGCGGCTCGTCGGGGCAGAATACGGGGCAGGGGTTCATCAACTTCACCGACTGGG
>CAJYRU010000267.1 GCA_913777295.1 uncultured Sphingomonas sp.
CGACCATGCCCAGCAGCATCGCGGCATGGCGCGCACGCCCGGCATTCGCGTCCGATTGCTCCATCCGCTCGATCGCCACCGGCATCGACGCCCGGCGGGCATGGTCGCGCGCCACCGCGACGCTCGCGTCGCGACAGCTGTCGAGCAGCAGGCACAACCGCAGGTCGACGTCCGTTCGGTCGAGCCGCTCCATCGCAGCGAACAGCTCGGGCAACGAAGCCGCCTCGTCCCTGGCGGGCACGCAAATAGCGATCCGCGTCGGGCTGGCCTGTGACATCAACGCGATCCTGTATGCATCGCGCCCTACTAGCCGGATTGATGGTCAGCGCTATTGATATAGATCAATTAGACGCATCATCGCGAAAATAGAGGAAAATATCCTACCAATATTGATCGGCATCTTTAGCTACCGATTTAATCGTATACCTACGTACAATTTGGATAAACCGGATACTTCAGGCCTTGACATGGCGGGTAGTTACGATCTTGCTTGGCAATATCCCCTATTTTCTTGAAAAATCGTATTGATCCAGATCATGTCCGTACCCGAAGTCTGATGGGAGACGTTGCTCCTTCGAATTCCAAGGAGTTACCATGACCGAACCCTTCGCACGCAATGCCGGCAATGGCGGCGAGACGCATCAGGTCACCGACGCCGATCATCCGGTGCTGACCACCAACCACGGCACGCCGATCAGCGACAACCAGAACCAGCTGAAGGCGGGCGCGCGTGGGCCCGTGCTGATCGAGGACGAAGTCTTCCGCGAGAAGATGAACCATTTCGATCACGAGCGCATCCCGGAGCGGATCGTCCACGCCCGCGGTTCGGCGGCGCATGGCTATTTCGAGTGCACCGACAGCCTGGCGGACATCACCACCGCCGACCTGTTCCAGAAAAAGGGCCAGCGCACGGAAGTGTTCACCCGCTTCTCGACCGTCGCCGGGGGCGCGGGATCGGTCGATACCCCGCGCGACGTGCGCGGCTTTGCGGTGAAGTTCTACACCCGCGAGGGTAATTGGGACCTCGTCGGCAACAATATCCCGGTGTTCTTCATCCAGGACGCGATCAAGTTCCCCGACCTGATCCACGCCGCCAAGATGGAGGCGGATCGCGGCTATCCGCAGGCGGCGACCGCGCATGACACCTTCTGGGACTTCATCTCGCTGATGCCGGAATCGACGCACATGGTGATGTGGGCGATGTCGGACCGGACGCTCCCGCGCACCTTCGCCAATATGGAGGGGTTCGGCGTCCACACCTTCCGCTTCATCAATGCGGAAGGGAAATCGACTTTCGTCAAGTTCCACTGGAAGCCCAAGGCCGGCCTCGCCTCGACCATCTGGGACGAGACGGTGAAGATCGCCGGCGCCGACCCCGATTTCCAGCGCCGCGACCTGTTCGAACGGATCGACCGCGGCGATTTTCCGACATGGGAGCTGGGCGTGCAGCTGTTCGACGAGGAATTTGCCGACAGCCTGCCCTATGACGTGCTCGACGCGACCAAGATCATTCCGGAGGAAGTGCTGCCGGTCCGCATCGTCGGGCGGATGGTGCTCGACCGTTACCCGGATAATTTCTTCGCCGAGACCGAACAGGCCGCGTTCGTGCCGAGCCATGTCGTCCCCGGCATCGGCATTTCGAACGACCCGCTGCTGCAGGGCCGCCTGTTCAGCTATACCGACACCCAGCTGTCGCGCCTCGGCTCGGTCAATTTCCACCAGCTGCCGATCAATGCCGCCAAGGGCCGCGCCGCCGCGGCGGGGTGTCCATTCCTGAACCAGCAGCGCGACGGCCATATGCAAATGGCCGTCCCCAAGGGCCGCGCCAATTACGAGCCGAACAGCCTCGCCAAGGCAGGCGAAGAGGCCGGCGCGCGCGAGGACCCGGAGAAGGGCTACAAGACCTTTCCTTCGGAGGAAAAGGGCCAGAAGCTGCGCATCCGCCCCGAAAGCTTCGCCGACCATTATAGCCAGGCGCGGCTGTTCTTCCGCTCGATGGACCCGGCGGAACAGGCGCATATCGCCTCCGCCCTCGTGTTCGAGCTGTCGAAGGTCAGCCTCGAGCATATCCGCACCGCGATGCTCGCCAATCTGCGCAACGTCGACGAGGAGCTGGCGACGCGCGTCGCCGATGGCCTGGCGATGGACCTACCCGCCGCATCGCCGACCAAGGTGCCGGTGCAGGACATGGACCCCTCGCCCGCGCTGCGCATCATCCGCGGGCCCCGCGAAATCCACACGCTGGAAGGGCGCACTGTCGGCATCCTGATCGCGGACGGCAGCGATGCCGGCGAGCTCTCGAAACTCAAGGACGCGATCAAGGCGGCGGGCGGCAATGCGATGACCATCGCGCCCAAGGTCGGCAAGGTGCCGCTGTCCGACGGATCGACCATCGCCGCCGACGCGCAGCTGTTCGGCCAGCCCTCGGTCACGGTCGACGCCTGCGCGGTCATCCTGTCGGCGGACGCCGCGCAGAAGCTGACCAGGGAAGGTGCTGCCGTCCAGTGGGTGATGGACGCGTTCGGGCATCTGAAGGCGATCGGGCATAACGCGGAAGCCAAGCCGCTGCTCGACAAGGCCGGCGTCGAGCCGGACGAGGGCGTCACCGACCTCGCCGGCTTCATCGATGCCGCCAAACAGCGCTACTGGGACCGCGAACCGAACGTCCGTACGCTGGCGTAATGCCCAGGGCGGCTGCCTGAGTGGACACAAGCAGGCAGCCGTGGCTTCGGCAGGAAGGACTGGGACTTCGCGTTCAGCGCCACGAAAGTGCTGGACGCGAAAGATCGTGAAGGAAGCGGCGACGAACCTGACAGGCTGCAACCGGCCAGCTGCTGGTCAAAATTCGTCGTCGGTGCGATCACTTGGGAATGTCCGACCTTGACGAAGGTCGCCGTTCGAGGCGGCCATCTGGAATGGCCGGTAAGTCCCAAAACTCACCTTTCTTGGTATCATTCCGTCGACATGAATGAACGGCCGAAACCGGGTAACCCACAACAGCCAGGATACGTCCACTTGTGGGTCGTCACCTCCAGACGCGACGCGACAATTCGCAACAGAAATCGATCGGGCAGCATCGCGTAACGACCGCCGAACTCTGACTAACGGTATGAAGGATTAAACTAAGTTCGCAGGTGCCCCGCTGGCAAAGGCCGACGGTTGGCAGGGACGAACGCTCCAACGGCCGCCCCAGCGAGGGGGTGAATGATGGCCTTGGCGGAGGCGTTCCGTCAATCCTTAGTGCTACATCTTTACGCTTTTGCTGCCCCAAGTTAAAACCCCATTTATTTGATAGGAAATATGCGTCTCACTCGTCGAGGTTCCCGACTTGGGTATGTGGCTGACGAATTGAGGTAAAATGAGGGTCGTTGTAAATTCCACGCTGCCGATCATCGCGGCTCTCCTGATACCTGCGCCGCTTATGGCGCAGCAAACATCTGAACCGGTCAACGAACCGGTGCCGACCGATGAGCCGTCCGATGAGATCGTCGTGACTGCGCTGCGGCGCAACTCCACGGTGCAGACGACACCGATCGCCATTTCGGCGCTGGGCGGCGAGCGCCTCCAGAATATTGGTGCGACGACGATTACCGACATCATCCGGCAGGTCCCAGGACTGCAGTTGACAGAAAGCGATTCCGGGCGGACGCGTGTGTCCATTCGTGGCGTACAGGCCGCAGGCGAAGCGACGGTCGGTCTCTATTACGGCGAGACGCCGTTGAGCGGACCTTCGGGCACCACCTCCGACCCGGCCGGCAATACGCCCAACCTCAACCTGTTCGACATCGAGCGGGTAGAAGTGCTGCGCGGGCCGCAAGGGACGTTGTATGGCTCGGGCTCCATGGGCGGAACGCTCCGCGTCCTGTTCAATCAGCCCAATGCCAGCCGGTATGAAGGTGCCTTAGAGGTCCAGGCGAGCGATACGCGGGGCGGCGGCATCGGGTTCTTCGCCAAGGGGGCGCTGAACGTGCCGCTTGTCGCCGACAAGCTTGCGCTGCGCGTGGTCGGCTATGGCGAACGGCAGGGCGGCTATGTCGATTACACGCTGCTCAATCGCCAGAACACCAACCGCGCTACGCAGAAGGGCGGCCGGGTGATGCTCGGTTTCACCCCCAGTGACGGCGTCTCGATCGTCGCGACGGCGATCCTGCAGAAGCAGGATATTGATGGCACCTCGCAGTACAACTCCGTCCTCGGGCCGTTCCTCGCCGACTTCCGGATATTCCAGCCGTGGCACGACAAGCTGCAACTCTATAACGGCGTCGGCAAATTTAATTTCGGCTTCGCGACGCTGACCACTAGCGCGTCCTGGTATCGCTGGGATGTCGAAAGCACCAACGACAACAATGCCGCCTTTGCCAGCGTAGTGTCGGGCGCACGGTGGTGCCCGCTTTATACCACCGTTGCGCTCGGCGTCCCGACCACGACCTGTACGGCAGCGCAGCGTGCTGCCTACCAGACCTACGCCCGTTCGAAGGCCCCGTTCGGTGCCTATCAACCACGTTATGTCCGCAACTTCATCCAGGAGGCGCGGCTGGAGTCGAACGGCAACGGGCCGCTGCGCTACTCGGTCGGCCTGTTCCATGAGGATCGCTTCGATCGCACGGATACGCTGCCGTTCGCGGGCGATCCGGTAACCGGCGGGCAGCGCGACCCGGTCGACAATCTGGGCGGGCGCAACATCCTGACCAGCGTCAAGCAAACCGCCTTCTTCGGCGAACTGGGCTATCGGCTGTTCGCGCCGCTGACCCTGACGGTGGGCTTGCGCCGCTTCGACTATACCAAGACGGTGGGCGGCGAGTATCAGGGCTATAACTTCACCAACGGGCAGCAGCCGCGGCCGTATGAAGAGACACAGGCGAACGCCAAGGGCTGGGTGAAGAAATTCAATGCCGAGTTGCGTGCGACACGCAACGTGCTGGTCTATGCCAATGCCGCACAGGGCTTTCGCCCGGGCGGTGCCAACAATATTCCGAATCTGCCGGCGCAATATCTCGTCTATCGTCCGGATTCGCTGTGGAACTATGAGCTGGGCACCAAGACGTCATGGCTGGACCGCCGGCTGACGTTGAACGCCGCGATTTACCAGACGGACTGGGATCAGGTGCAGACATCGGTGTCTACCCTCCAACAGGGCGGCGGCAACTTCAACTTCATCTATAATCTGGCCGCCGTGCGAGTTCGAGGCGTCGAACTGGAGGGAGTTGCGCGGCCGGCGCATCACGTCAGCATCAACGCTAGCTTCAACTATAACAAGGCGGAGCTGACGTCCGACCAGATCGATTCCACCGGCTTTGTCACGGCACCGGGGCGGACGGGAGACGTGCTGACCTATATCCCCCGCACCACCGCCGCAGCCGGCGTGGAATATACGCCGCCGCTCAGTGCTGCTCTCAACGGGTTCGCGCGGTTGGACTGGACCTATACCGGCCGCATGAACACCGAACTGCGCCGCACGAATGCCTTCTATCGCGAAATTGGGGATTTCAGCATCTTCAACGCCCGGTTGGGCGTGCAAGGCACGTCGGACTTCGGCATCTTCCTTTTCGCCAACAACCTCTTCAACAAATACGGCCTGAACCGCGTGGCGTCTGCCACCGGATCGCCCGACTATTATGTCGCGAGCCGCCCGCGCACGATCGGCATCAACATGCGCAAGGGTTTCTAATGCCGGACGCGTCGTCCCGCCTCGCTTCCGGGCCTTCATCAAAGAGGATTTACCCATGACCCGTACATCGATCGCACTGCTGGCAACGGCCGCTACCATGATCCAGCCGATGGCCGCGCCCGCGCAGCCGTACCCGGCACGCGCCGACCGGGCGGCGTTCCGTGAACTTTACAAGGAACTTGTCGAAACTAATACGACGTCGTCGGTCGGTGACTGTACCAAGGCGGCGACGCAGGTCGCCGACCGATTGCGCAAGGCCGGCTTCACCGACGATCAACTTACGCTCTACACGCCGCCGCAGCGTCCACGGGACGGCGGTCTTGTCGTTAACTGGCCCGGATCGAACGCAAGCCTGCCGGCGATGCTGCTGCTCGCGCATATCGACGTCGTGGAGGCGAAGCGCGAGGATTGGGTGCGCGACCCGTTCAAGCTGATCGAGGAAGACGGCTATTTCTACGCGCGCGGTGCGAGCGATGACAAGGCACAGGCCGCGATCTTTGCGGACACGCTGATCCGCTGGAAGCAGAGCGGCCTGAAGCCGAAGCGGACGGTGAAGTTGGCACTTACCTGCGGCGAGGAGGGGACCAACGAGCACGTTCTCAACGGGGCTGGATGGCTGGTCGACAATCACCCCGACCTGATGAAGGCGGGCTTCGCCTTCAACGAGGGCGGCGGCGGACGGACCGCGCCCGGCGGCGGTCCGGAGACGCTGGGTGTGCAGGTGTCACAGAAAAGCCCCCGCAACTTCGTGCTGGAGGTGACCAACCGTGGCGGCCACAGTTCGCAGCCGATGCCGGACAACGCCATCTACCGCTTGGCGGCGGCGCTGACCAAGGTCAGCACGCTGCAATTCCCGGTGCACCTTAACCCCGTCTCCCAGGCCTATCTCGTCCAGGCGGGTGCCATGCGGAAGGACGCAATCGGCGCGGCGATGGTGCGGCTCGGCCGGCAGCCCGGCGATGCGGCCGCGGCCGCGCTGATCGCAGCCGATCCCAGCCTGAACCCCTTGCTGCGCACGACCTGCGTCGCGACGCTGCTGTCGGCGGGACATGCCGCCAACTCCCTGCCGCAGCGGGCCACCGCAGGCGTCAATTGCCGGATTGCACCCGGCGAGACGGCCGAGGAGACCAAGGCGGCAATCGAGAAGGTCATCGCGGATCCCGCGGTAAAGGTCCTGCGCAGCGCGATCCAAGAGCGTCCGGTGGCTATCACGCCGGCGCTCGACTCTGCCATCCTCAAGCCGATCGCGACGATCGGGGCCAAGCATTTCCCCGGAGTTCCCGTCATCCCGACCCAATCCGCCGGGGCGACGGATGCGACGTACCTCAGCAAGATCGGTATCCCGACCTATGGCATTCCCGGCCTATGGAATGATCCGGCTACCGCAGGCACCCATGGGCTCAACGAGCGCATCTCGGCCGATGCGCTGTATCGGGGGCGGGACTATATCTACGATCTGACGAGCTATTTCGCGACCCACTGATGAAGAAGGCCCGGTCGCCGCTATCTCGTGCCGATAGTGCCGACCGGGCTGCAGACGAGGGCGGGGGTCGAGTTCGCGCAGGGCTGACTTGCCGAGCGGAGAGCCAAGTCCCGAACAAGTCCGGCCATAGCGAGGGCAAGAAATGCGAGACGGTTCATGCCGCCTCGTTGCCGTATGTCGCGGCTTGTCGAACACGATGACATCGTGGCCCTGATAACGAAGCGCCTGCGCGCAGGACAGGCCCGCCATTCCCGCTCCGATGATTCCGATCTGCATGACGATCCACGTGCCGGCGTTCGGCAAATGAACCTGCTGCCGGCCGTGCAGCTTCAAACACGGAGTTTGTCGATTGAAGCCGATCGCGCGCAGATTTCGCCTTTGGCGATCGGCTCCAGCATGACGGTTCAGCTTCGAACGTTTCCGCCGCCGAAGACGACCTGGTTGCGCATGGCGGGAGCGAGCAGGCCGTATAGAAACGGCAGATTGCCACCGCTCACCGTGTCGAGCGCAGCACGGTGATCGGGTGACAGGGTAAGGCCGAGGGCGGCGATATTGTCGGTTACCTGCTCCGCGCGGCTCACGCCCATCAGCGTCGATGTGACGCCAGGCTGCCCGACCACCCAGGACAGCGCGACGCGCGCCGGCGTCTCGTCAACCTCCGCGGCGACGCGCTTCAGTTCGTCGAGGATCTGCCAGTTGCGCTCGGTGAACAGCGTGTCGCCGAACGGATTGTCGCCATCGAGCCGCTTGTCGTTGGCGGGCCGCGCCGTATTGTCCTCCCCGGCTTGGTTGGGGACGCCGCCAGCGCGCTTTGGACCTGCCTCGACGGTCGCGCGGTCGTATTTGCCGGTGAGCAGGCCATAGGCGAGGGGGCTCCAGGGCACGAGCCCCATACCCGACGATCGCGCGAGCGGCAGGTGTTCGGCTTCGACTCCGCGTTCGACCAGCGAATAGAAATATTGCAGGCCGATCGGCGCCGGGTCGCCCTGGACCCGCGCAAGCGTCGCGAGTTCTGCGACGTACCACGCCGGGGTATTGGATATGCCCCAGTAGCGGATCTTACCCGCTGCGACGAGCGCGGTCATCGTCCGAAGCAATTCCCCGGGCGGGGTGATGCCGTCCCAGACATGTACCCAGTACAGGTCGATGAAGTCCGTCCGGAGTCGGCGGAGCGATCCTTCGACGGACGCAAAAATGTGGCGCGCGCCGTTGCCGCCTGCGTGATAGCCGCGACCGGTCGCAAACCCCGATTTCGTCGCGATCACCAGCCGATCGCGCGACGATTGCGCGCTGACGAAACTACCGACCATCTCTTCCGATCGCCCGCCTGCATAGACGTCGGCGGTGTCGATGAAATTGCCGCCCAGATCGGTGTAGCGGTCGAACACCGCGC
The DNA here is from genome assembly GCA_913777295.1 of uncultured Sphingomonas sp. Taxonomy (GTDB): domain Bacteria; phylum Pseudomonadota; class Alphaproteobacteria; order Sphingomonadales; family Sphingomonadaceae; genus Sphingomonas. The sequence goes on from CAJYRU010000267.1 coordinate 8,545, forward strand.
GGCTTCCGCGCTCGTCCAGCCCCCATCGCGGCGTGCCGAAGGTCATCGTACCGAGTGCCAGCGGACTGACGAGAAGGCCGTAGCGGCCGAGCGGGCGATAGGTGTCGAGTTTCATGATCGCATCCTGCAGTGTGTTGTCTGCAGAAGGACGCCGGACGGCGCGAGGATTAGATCATCTGCGGCGCATGGGTTGCTGAAGGATGTTCAGGAATGGATCGCGATCTCTGGTCCGGTCTGGCGGTGTTCGAAACGATCGTCGAGGCCGGCAGCTTCGCGCGAGCGGCGACGCGGCTTGGATTGTCCGCCTCGGCCTTGAGCCATGCGATGCGGTAGCTCGAAACGAAACTGGGCGTCCGGCTGCTCGACCGTACCACACGGTCGCTGGCGCCGACGCGTGCAGGTGAGGAACTGCTGGCGCGGTTGAGACCGGCGATCGCTTCGGTCGCAGGCGCGCTGGCCGACCTCGATAACGCCCGCGAACGACCGGCGGGGCGGATTCGGGTCAGCGCGCACCGGGTCGCGGCGCTCTACGTGATCCTGCCGCGGTTGCCCGAATTTGCGCGCGCCTATCCCGACATCGCCGTTGAACTGGTGGTCGACGACGGGTTCGTTGACATCGTCGCGGACCGTTTCGACTGCGGGGTCCGGCACGCGCAGACGCTGCAGGCCGACATGATATCGGTGCGGATCAGCGCGACGGTGCCACTCATCTTCGTTGCCGCCCCGACCTACCTGAACGACCATCCCGCACCCGCCGATCCCGACGATCTCGTCGCGCATCGGTGCCTGTGTTACCGGTACACGTCGTCCGGCGTCGTACACCGATGGGAATTCGAGCGGGACGGCCGGACGGTGGAACGGTCGGTCCGCGGCGACTTCATCACCAACGATATCGACGTGATGCGGGACGCCGCAGTGGCAGGGCTAGGCGTGACTTGCCTACCGCTACCGCACGCTTCGCAGGCACTGGCAGACGGTACACTGGTCGAAGTGCTCGCTGGCTGGGCACCAATATTGGCGCCGAACCACCTCTATTATCCAAGCCGCCGCCAACCCACTGCCGCTTTCCAGGCGTTCGTGGCGGCGATGCGCGTCTGATCGCAAGCGCGCTTCGAAGATCAAGGGCATCTGACGATCAGGACCACGAGGCGCTTCGCTGTAGGACGTCCCCTCAGTCTCTGAAGGCTCGAGGGCATGAATGAGTGTCCGGAGTTGGGAAACGGGAAGGCTGGCTCGAACGTCTGGAAGTGGGTCTTACTGGCGAAGAGCGGCTCATCTGCTCGTGCCCAATTGCGGATATCCCGACGACCCGGGGGTGACCGCAGCCTATGGGCAGGTTAGGTGAGAAGACCAGTGGCAATCGGAAGTCGATTAGCCTCAAGGAGAGTATGCATGCTTTTCCACACCATGGTCGGATCGAACGACATTGAGCGGTCCAAGCGCTTCTACGATACGGTGCTCGGCACTTTGGGTGCAGGGGAAGGGACGAGGAACATAGCCGACAGCGGCCATATACGTCTGATCTACAACAACGGCGGCGGAACCAACTTCATTGTCAGCCAGCCGATCAACGACGAACCAGCGAGCGTCGCGAACGGGAGCACCGTTGCCTTTTCGTGCAACTCGCCCGATCAAGTGAAGCAGCTTCATGATACCGCGGTCGCCAACGGTGGCACCTCGATCGAAGCCCCGCCCGGCCCGCGCAATACGGCATCGCTGGGGACAGTCGAGCTTGCCTATTTTCGTGACCCTGACGGCAACAAACTATGCGGAATTCATTTTCCCGCCTGATCTGTCCGACATGGGTCCGCTTCTAACCGTAGCGGACCCAGATTATGCGATCGCGCGAATGTCCGCTTCCCTGCCTACAGCGGCCACGCCAGCCAGAACCGGTGTCGATCAACAGGCCTGTTGACGATGAATGAACGGTCGGTTTCGGATCGCGTGCAAGGGTGCTCGAACGACCGATATTGGGTCCTCGCGGCCGCTAGGCTGCCCGCCCAGTAGCGAGCCATTTCCAGCCATTCAGTGAATCGGCTCGGCATTCCGAAACCGGCCGATCCGCCAACCCTCAGCAGTCCCGTTTCTCCATGTTCAACAGACCGTTTTGGGAAAACGCAATCGAGAAAAGATTTCGAGAATGCCGACCAGCGTCGAAGAGCCTTTTCATTTTTAGTCGAACCACACACGATTCACGCGGTTAAAGTAAAATGACCGTCTTGGCCGTTCCGTAGCGTCGAAGACGAACGGGTCGAGTTCCGCTACAGCGGGCACCACCCGCACGCTGCACCAGCAGATACGGTTTGCAGCATACGCTCATCCAAGGACGGATCAGTCAGACCGAACCCGGACTACATTTCAGCTCCTATCCAAGGCTACCTGCGCCGCCGCCAGCCGGGCGATCGGCACGCGATACGGACTGGCCGAGACGTAATCGAGCCCGACTTTTTCACAGAAGGCGATCGACGCCGGATCGCCGCCATGTTCGCCGCAGATGCCGAGTTT
>CAJYRU010000268.1 GCA_913777295.1 uncultured Sphingomonas sp.
CATAGCGGGCGGATCATGGGCTGCATGACGTCGCTGATGGTGACGATGAAGGGCCTGCCGCTCGCCTATTCGAAGGACATGCAGGACGACAAGCCGCCGGTGTTCGAGGCGACCGACCTGCTGGCGCTGTCGATCGCGGCGATGACCGGCATGGTCGAAAGCGCGACCTTCCGCCCCGACCGGATGCGCGCGGCGGCCGAAACCGGCTTCTCCACCGCGACCGACCTTGCCGACTGGCTGGTGCGCGAAGCGGGCGTGCCGTTCCGCGAGGCGCACCACATCACCGGCCGCGCAGTGAAGCTGGCCGAGGAAAAGGGCTGCCGACTGGACGGCCTGACCCTCGACGACCTGACCGGCATCGACGATCGCATCCATGGCGGCATCTTCGACGTGCTGAGCGTCGACGCCTCGGTCGCCAGCCGCAAGAGCTTCGGCGGCACCGCGCCCGAACGGGTGCGCGAAGCCATCGCCGCCGCGCGGGGGCAGTGATGCGGGCGCTCGCCCTGCTCGGCGTCGCCCTGGCATTGGCCGGGTGCGGCCAGCGTCGCGACCTGCGCCCACAGGAAAACGCGTCGCTGCCGCCCGCGCCCTATGGCGCGACCGCGACGCCGACCTCGGGCGAGCTGCTCGACCCGACGACGCAGCAACGCCCCTCGCGCAGCGACGAACTGCTGACCGAATCGAAGGCGCGGGGCGACGACCCCTTCGCCCTGCCGCCGCGCTGAGGGTCGCCAAAGCCTGCGTCTATGGATTCCTGCCTTCGCGGGAATGACGGGCGGCGACCCCATTCTCAACCCGCCCCGGCCGTTCTAAAGGCGAATCCATGGACAATTTCACCCTTCGCGACGGCACGCTCCATGCCGAGGATGTCAGCCTGCCCGCCATCGCGGAAGCGGTCGGCACGCCGGTCTATGTCTATTCGACCGCGACGCTCGAACGCCATGTGCAGGTGTTCCGCGACGCCGTGGCGGGGCTGGGCAAGGGTGAGCCGCTGGTCGCCTTCGCGGTAAAGGCCAATCCGAACAAGGCGGTGCTGGCAACGCTCGCCCGCGCCGGCATGGGCGCCGACGTGGTGTCGGGTGGCGAGCTGTACCGCGCGCTCGACGCGGGCATGGACCCGGACAAGGTCGTGTTTTCGGGCGTCGGCAAGACGGCGGACGAAATGGCACAGGCGCTGAATGCCGGCATCGGCCAGTTCAACATCGAATCCGAACCCGAACTCGACATGCTCTCGGCGGTAGCCACCCGCCTCGGCAAGGTCGCGCAGATCGCGATCCGGGTGAACCCCGACGTGATCGCCGGCACCCATGCGAAGATCTCGACCGGGGGCAAGGAGAACAAGTTCGGCATCGACTACCACGCCGCCCCCGCCGCCTACGCCCATGCCGCGTCGCTGCCGGGGATCAAGGTACGCGGCGTCGCGGTGCATATCGGCAGCCAGCTGACCGACCTCGTGCCGCTGGAGGCCGCGTTCGGACGCGTCGGTGCGCTGATCGCGGAGCTGCGTGCGGCGGGGCATGACATTACCCATGCCGATCTGGGCGGCGGGTTGGGCGTTCCCTACGACCCCGCCAAGCCGTTGCCGCCGTCGCCCGCCAACTATGGCGCGATGGTCGCGCGGGCGACCGCCGGCTGGGATGCGCGGCTGATGTTCGAACCCGGCCGGCTGATCGTCGCCAATGCCGGGGTGCTGGTGTCGCGCGTCATTCGCGTGAAGCAGGGCGCGACCGCGCCGTTCGTGGTGGTCGACGCGGCGATGAACGACCTGCTGCGCCCCAGCCTCTACGACGCCTATCACGACATTCGCGCCGTGACCCCGACGGGCGAGCGGGCGCAAGCCAATATCGTCGGCCCGGTGTGCGAGACCGGCGATACCTTTGCGCTCGGTCGGGAGATGGACGTGGTCGCCGCCGACGATCTGGTCGCGTTCATGACCGCCGGCGCCTATGGTGCGACCATGGCCTCGACCTATAATTCGCGCGCACTGGTGCCCGAGGTGCTGGTGTCCGGCGAAAAGTTTGCGGTGGTGCGCGAACGCCCGCCGATCGAGGCGCTGGCGCAAGCCGACCGCCTGCCGCCCTGGCTGTGAACGGGCTGCCGATCCTGCTGCGCACCGCCGGGCGCAGCGTGATCCTGGTTGGGGAAGGTGAGGCAGCCGATGCCAAGCGCCGCCTGCTCGAACGCACCGGTCTGACCGTCGTCGCCGACAACGGGGATGCTCGCATCGCGGTGGTCGCGGTCGAGGACGATGCGGCGGCGCGCGCAGCGATCGATGCGCTGAAGGCGCGCGGTATCCTCGTCAACGCCGTCGACCGCCCCGCCGATTGCGACTTCACCCTGCCGGCGATCGTCGACCGTTCACCGATCCTGATCGCGATCTCGACCGGCGGCGTGTCGGCGGGGCTGGCGGCGGCGATCCGGCAGCGGCTGGAGGCGATGCTGCCTGCGGGCGTCGGGCGGCTGGCCGAAGGGCTGGGCGCGGCCCGTGCGGCGCTGCGCGCGCGCTTTCCCGATGGCGGCGACCGTCGCCGCGCGATCGGGGCGGCGATCGCGGCGGGCGGCCCGCTCGACCCGATGGTCGCGCATGGCGACGATGCCGTCGCCCGCTGGCTGGAGGATGTCGCCCCGGTCGCGGGTAGGGTGGAGGTCATCCGCCTGCGCTCGCCCGATCCCGATGAGCTGACACTGCGCGAAGCCCGCTGGTTGGGACAGGCCGACCGCATCCATCACACGGCGGACGTGCCGCCCGCGATCCTCGACCGCGCCCGCGCCGATGCGGTCCGGATCATCGGGCCGGTGCCGGCCGATCCGCTGCCCGGCCTGACGATCGACCTCGCATGACCTGCCGTGCGTGGCATATCGAGGGGGGCAAGGCGACACCGATCGACCCGCTGGCGGCGGTCGATGCCACCGGCGGTTTCACCTGGATCCATCTGCATGGGGAGGGGGATGCCGTCGCCCGGTGGCTGCGCGACCATGCCCATCTGCCCGACTATGTCATCGACCCGCTGACCGCCGTCGAAACCCGCCCGCGCTGCGACGCGATCGGCAAGGGGGCGTTCGTCAACCTGCGCGGCCTGTCCGACGACCAGCTGACCAGCGCCGATCCGCTGGCCTCGATCCGCCTCTACGCCAGCGCGGGCCGGGTCCATTCGGTCACCCGGCGCAAGCTCACCGCGTTCGGGACGGTGGTCGATCGGGTCGAGGGCGGGGATGTCGCCGATCCCGGCGACCTGATCGTCGCCTTTGCCAGCGCGATCACCGAACAGCTCGACCCGCTGATCGCCGATCTGGGCGACACGCTCGACGAATGCGAAGAGGCATTGGACCCGGCGCGCATCTTCGAACAGCGCCGCGCCGTCACCCACACCCGCGTTCGCGCGATCGGCTATCGCCGCTTCCTCGTGCCGCAGCGATCGGCGCTGGAGAAACTGGGGCAGTTGCCCGGCGACTGGCTGCAGCAGGACGACCGCCTCCACCTCGCGGCCGCCGCCGATCGCGCCGCGCGCATGGCGGAGGAAGTCGATTCGATCCGCGAACGTGCCGCGCTGATCCACGAAACCCTCACCGACCTGCGCGCCGAACAGCTCGACCAGCGCTCGCTCCAGATCGCGATCGTGGCGATGGTGTTCCTGCCACTGACCTTCGTCACCGGCCTGCTCGGCATGAATGTGAAGGGCATCCCCTTCGCCGACGAACCCTGGGCCTTTGCCGGGGTGGTGGCGCTATGCATCGCGATGAGCGCCGGTATCGTCGCATGGTTCGTGCGCAAACACTGGATCGGGCGTTAACGCCCGATCCGGTCTGCTGATCGGTTCAGGCGGCGCGCCCGAACCCCGCATCATCCTCATCCGCGCCGCCCTGCGTCAGGTCGAGGGCGAAGCCGCGCACGCGGGCCTGCTGCTCGCCGACCGACCCCGGCTTGGCCCGTACCGCCGCCGGCTTGGCGGCCGGCGTGCGAGCCGGCGCGCGCGGCGCGGTGGGGGCACCGTTTCCGGTGCGGAAGAACGCGATATTCGCCTGCAACTCGTCCGCCTGGTTGGCCAGTTCCTCGGACGTCGAGGTGATCTGCTCCGACGCCGACGCATTCTGCTGCGTCACCTGATCGAGCTGCTGCAGCGCCTGGTTGATCTGGCTCGCGCCGATATCCTGTTCGCGACATGCCGCGCTGATTTCCGACACCAGTTCGGCGGTGCGGCGAATGTCGGGGACCAGCTTGGTCAGCATGTCGCCCGCCTGTGCCGCCGCCTCGACCGTCTCGCCCGATACCGCGCTGATTTCGGCCGCCGCGCTCTGGCTGCGTTCGGCGAGCTTGCGCACTTCGGAAGCCACCACCGCGAAGCCGCGCCCATGTTCGCCGGCGCGTGCCGCCTCGACCGCGGCGTTCAGCGCCAGCAGGTCGGTCTGGCGCGCGATCTCCTGCACGATACCGATCTTGTCGGCGATGGTCCGCATCGCCCTGGCGGCACGTTCGACGGCGACGCCGCTGGCCTCGGCATCCTTGGACGACTGGCGCGCGATCTTTTCGGTCTGCGCGGCATTGTCGGCATTCTGTTTGATGTTGGCGGCCATCTGCTCCATCGACGCCGAAGCCTCTTCGGCGGCGGCGGCCTGCTCGGTCGCGCCCTGGCTGACCTGCTCCGACGATGCCGAAAGCTGCTGGCTGCCCGCCGCGACGCTTTCGGCGGCCTGGTTGGTCTCGCCGATCACGCCGCGCAGGCGGACGACCATCGCGTTCAGCGCTTCGATCAGCGTGCCAACCTCATCCCGGCTGGTCGCATCGACCGTCACAGACACGTCGCCCTCTGCCACGGCGGTGGCAAGGCCGGTCGCACGGTTCAGGTTGCGCCGGATCGCGTTGGCGACGAACCATGCCGCCGCCGCTGCCGCCGCCATCGCGATCAGCGCGATGACGATCATGTAGGTCGTCAGCTTCGACGACAGCGCCATGCCCGCTTCGCGCGCGGCCTGCGCCGATTGCAGTTGGTAATCGGACAGTTTGACGATTTCCGAGGTCGTCGGATCGATCGCGGGGTACATATCGTTGTCGGCAAAGGAGGCCAATGCCGGGGCATCGCGACGCGCGATGATCGTGCGCAGTGTGCTCACCGCATCGTTCGACCGCGCCATGTTCGCCTTCACCGTGTCGGCGATCGCGGCTTCCTCGGCCGTCTGGCTGGTGCGCATATAGGCCGACCATTGTTCGCCGACGATGCGGTTGGCCGCGTCGATCCTGTTGCTCGCCTGTTGCCAGTTCAGCTTGCCCGCGCGCAGCTGATGGGTCGTGTCAACCACGTTCAGCCCATAGGCGTCGGACACCTTCTTCAACTGGCGCAGCGGCACGATGCGATCGTCATAGATCGACGTCATCGACCCGGTGAGCGCCGACATGCCGTAATAGCCGGCACCACCCACCGCCGCGGCGATGGCTATGCCGGCGGCAAGCTGAATCGCGAGGATTCGCGTGCCGATCGATCGAAACCCGCTGTTGCTGCCCGCCATGTCCGTCATCCTCCGTGGAGGTGGCATGGCTAATTTGAATGATTTAATAACAGATGAAACCGTATCCGATTTATCGGGTAATAAACCCCATCATCTGTTCGACCATCAGCCGCAGCTGCCCGTCGGCCTTGTCGATCGCACCGTCCTCGACCGTGTTGATCGCCACCCCGACCGGGGTCGGCCAGCCGCGCAGCGCGTGGGCGACGGTGCGCAGCGTCGTCATCGTCGCCACCGCCGCCTGCCAGCCCGCTGCCGTCGCGACGATGCCGATCGGCATCCCGTCGAAATAGACGCGATCGTCGCGACGCAGCAGCTCGACATGGTCGAGCGCGTTCTTCACCAGCCCCGACAGCGTCCCGTGATAGCCCGGCGACCCGACGATGATCCCGTCGGCATCGCGCAACGCGCGCAGGAACGACTGGATACGCGGATTGCCGGCCGCCGTTTCGGGTTCGTAGTTCGGAAAATCGATCGCCGGCCCGGTCAGCAGCGTGGTCCGCGCGCCCAGCGCCTTGGCATGGATCAGCGCACGCTCCAGCGCGGCGGCGGTTCCCGATGTTGGGCGCAGCGTGCCCCCCAGCGCGACGATATGCGGTTGCTTCATGCGCGCACCGCTAGCGGATCATGGCGACCGATGCCACCGTTGAGAGGGTTCGCGAAGGCTCAGCGCGGCCGGACCGCTTCCCATGCCTCGGCAATGTCGGTCAGCGATGTGGCGGCGTTCAGGAACGGGCGCGCGTCATGCCCGATGCTGGCATTGACGATCTGTTCGCGCAGGCCGGTGTACAGCCGCGACAGCGTCTGCGACAGGTCGCCGCCCTTTTCGTAATCGAGGCCCGCTTCGAGGGCGAAGAGGATGGCGGTCGCGCGCGTGACGCGTTCGCCCTTCATCGCATATTGGCGATTGTCGGTCGCCCAGGCGGCCGACCGCAGCGCACGGATCGCTTCCTCGTACAACAGCGACACCAGCGCGTGCGGGTCCGCGCCGCCGGTCCGGGCGGCGAGGTCGACCGAGCGATAGGTCTGGGCGGGATCGCCCGCCAGGGCAGTGGCATAGCGGGTCATTCTATTCGCTCCGCGTCCACATCTTGATCTGGTTTTCCATGAAGGTCTGTTGCGCCTTGTACGCCGCGACCCGCGCCTCGGACGCCGCAAATTGTTGCGTCATGCGGGTGGAGGTCTGTTCGGTCTGTTCGGCGACCCTGGCCTTTTCCTTGGCCAGCGTGGCCTGTGCGTCGGCATAGCGCTTGTCGCTGGCACCGAGGCCCAGCGTCGTACTCTTGGCCGCCACCGAGATGCGGTTGAGCGCGGCGGGCAGGCTGGTGCCGGTGGTACCGTCGGTCCCGGTGGCGGCGGCGAACATCGCCTCGACCGCATCCGGGTTCTTGGACAGCGCCGATGCCAGCAGGTCCTTGTCGACGCGCAACGTCCCGTCATTGTTGGTCGCGACACCGATCGCCGACAGGGTGGTCGGGCTGCCGTCGGTCTTGCCGGTCAGGTCGGTGATCGTCAGCTTCTGCAGCGACCGTTTCATCGCCAACGCCGCCGGATCGGCGCGCAGGTCGCCGGTGATCGGGTCGGTCGCCTTGTTCAGCGACGCCAGCATCTCGTTATAGGCGGCGACGACATTGTTGACCGCTTCCTTCAGCGCGTCGGTCGGCGTCGACGAACTCAGCGTCACCGGGCCGTCGGTCGTGACCGCCTTCAGCTCGAGGTTGACGCCGTCCGCGCCGGTGATCTTGTTCGACACGCTGACCATCGGCACGCCGTCGACGCTGAACACCGCATTGCCGGCGCGGGTGACGATTTCGGCGCCATCGGTGGTCGCCGTATCGAAATCGACGTTCAGCCGTTCGAGGCCGGTGCTGCCGGAATCGTTCGTCGCGGTCAGCGTGAACGCCTGCGTCGCGCCCTCGGTGCTGCGCATCACGAGACGCTGGCCATTGGCGTCGGTCACGACGCTGGCGGTCACCCCGGCCTTCGCGGCGGTGATCTTGTCGGCGACCTTCTGCAGCGACGTCGCATCGCTGGCGGTGATCGTGATCGGCGGGATCGTCGTCGCATTGGCGCTGAACGTCCCGTCCGCCCCGACGCTGCCGAGCTTCAGCTGGAGCGTGCCGGTCCCGACCGAACCTGTCGTGCTGAACGATTCCTTGGTGACGGCGACCTGCGCCGTGGCGAGGCGCGCGACCGTGACGCTGGCGTTCAGGTTCGACACCTTCGCGCCGCTCGCCGCCGATACCTTCACCGCCGAACTGCTGCTGCTCAGCTGCGTGGTCAGGCCGCCGGTTTCGGCCAGCGTCGTAAGCGCGGAGGCGAAGCCGGTGATGCCCGATTTCAATTCGGACACCGCCGATACCTGCGCGGTCAGCGTATCGGCCTTTTTCGTCAGCCGGGCATTCTGGTTGGCGAACTGCGCCTCGACCAGGCTCTTGACCAGCGCGGTGGTGTCGACGCCCGATCCCGCACCCAACGCATTGGCGAGGTTGGGGGTCGTCGCCTTGGTCGTGGTGGTGGTGGCGCTGGCCGTCGCACTCGTCGTCGTGATCGCCATCGTGGGTCCCCGGTACGTCTCCCCCATCGAACGGCACGGGCGCGCAGATCTTTAAGGGTTTTTTACCGCGAGATTGCCGTTTTCGTCATAGCGTGCCTCGGCCGGCACGGTCACCGGCGGCTGGATGCCGCCCGCCTGTCGGTTGACCCCCATCACGAACGCCAGGACGGTCGCGATGGCGAGGTATAGGTCGTCGCGAATCTCCTGCCCCTGCCGGCTGGTGTAATAGACCGCGCGGGCCAGCTGCGGATATTCGAGCATCGGCACCTTGGCCTCCGCCGCCAGTTCGCGGATGGCGAGCGCAGTGGCCCCGCGCCCCTTGGCCACCACCACCGGCACCTGATCGCGGCCATGTTCGTACCGCAGCGCGACGGCGAAATGCGTCGGGTTGGTCAGCACGACCTGCGCCTCGCCCACGGCTGCACGGAAGCCGCCCTTCAGTATCTCGTGCCGGCGCTGGCGGATCTGTGCCTTCACATGCGGATCGCCGTCGCTTTCCTTATGTTCGTCGCGCACTTCCTGCTTCGACATCTGCAACCGCTGCATCCGCTGGAAGATCGCCAGCGGCACGTCGAGGCCCGCGATCAGCACCAGCCCGCCGGCCATCACGAACAACAGCGTCAGGAACGTGCCGCCCAGATCGCCGACCGCCTGGTCGACATTCGACGACACCAGCCCGACCGAGCTGACCGCCGCCTTCTTCAGCATGACATAGCCGATGGCACCGAGCAGGATGACCTTCAGCAGCGACTTGCCCAGTTCGATCCAGCCCTGCGTGCCGAAGATGCGCTTCATCCCCGATGCCGGATTGATCCGCGACCCCTTGGGGGCCAGCGCACCGCCGTTGAAGCGGATGCCGGTCAGCCCCGCCTGGGCGAGGATGCTGGCCGATACCGCGAGCGCGAGGATACCGCCCAGCGATGGCAGCAACTTCCACCCCGCCTCAATCAACGGACGCCAAGGCTGGAAATCCTCGACATCCGCCCGGCCGAAACGGAAGCTGGCGGTCATGATCGCCTTGCAGGCTCCCACCAGCGACGGGCCGAGCAGCGCGAGCCACGCGCACCCCGCCAGGATGACCAGTGCCGCGCCCAACTCCTTGGACTTGAGGATGTCGCCGTCTTCGCGCGCCTTGTCGAGGCGCTTCTGGGTTGGGCTTTCGGTTTTGTCCTCGCTCACCGGACGCCTCCCAGTACCAGCGTATTGGCGGCGTCCAGCGCCTCCTGCACGATGACCAGCATATAATCGGTCATTGCCGGCAGCGCGACGAACAGGGCGACGACTCCGACGAACAGGCTGGCCGGCAGGCCGACCGCGAACAGGTTGAGCGCCGGGGCCGACCGCGACAACATCCCCATGACGAGGTTCAGGCACAGCAGCAGGAACCCGACCGGCAGCGCCAGCAGCAATCCCGACAGGAACGCATAGCCGCCGAAGATCGCGATATTCTCCAGCTTCGCCCCGCTCAGCCACGCCGCACCCGGCGGCAGCAGTTCATAGGAGCGCACGATCAGGTCGATCAGCAGCAGATGCCCGTCGAGCGACAGGAACAGGAGCGTCAGCAGCACCGACAGGAAGGTGCCCAGCGCCGGGCTTTGCGCGCCGTTCTGCGGATCGACCATCGCGGCGAAGCCAATCCCCATCGAAATGCCGATCACTTCGGCGGCGATCACCGGCGCGGCGAACGCGATCTGCAGGACAAGGCCGATGGCGAGGCCGACCAGCCCCTCCGCCGCGATGCTGAGGATCGTGGTGAGCGAGAAGATCTCGGCCGGAATGGCAAAGGGCTGCGCTTTCAGCACCAGCACCGCGATCGCACCCGACAGCAGCACCCGCACCTGCACCGGCATCGCCACTGCGCCGAACACGGGCGCAACGATGAACGCCGCGCCGATGCGGACCATGGTGAACAGCAGCGCCCAGAGCTGCGGCTCGACCGCTAGGCCGAAGCCTAGCATGGGAAGGATGCCCTCGACGCTACCCGCGCACGCAACCGTGCCCCCGCACCACCCCGTACCCCCGCGCAGGCGGGGGTCCAGAGCCACGAATAGCGCCGCCTGTAACCCTGGACCCCCGCCTGCGCGGGGGTACGGCGGATGGCAATCCGGCCAATGTCGCCCCCCAACCACAAACCGTCACCCCAGCGAAGGCTGGGGTCTCCCTCGTGGGCACCGCGACGCCGGACCGCGGGAGACCCCAGCCTGCGCTGGGGTGACGTGTGTGGCGCGCAATCGACCAGACCCTCCCCGTCATTCCGGCGAAGGCCGGAATCCATTGTGTCGGGCGCCGTCGACAACGCGCAACCGTCCCCCCATCCATGGATTCCGGCCTCCGCCGGAATGACGAAGGGCAGGGCAAGAAAAGTCACCGCACCAGATCCGGAATCCGCTCGAAGATGCTCGTCGTGAAATCGCTCAGCAGCCCGAGGATCATCCCCCCGAACACCGCGAGGCTGATGCCGACCACCGCCAGCTTCGGCACGAACGACAGCGTCTGTTCGTTGATCGACGTCGCCGCCTGGATCATGCCGAGGATCAGGCCCGACAACAGCGCCGGAATGAGAATGGGTGCCGCGA
>CAJYRU010000269.1 GCA_913777295.1 uncultured Sphingomonas sp.
GCGCGGATGGCGCGCAGTTCGGTGATGCGCGCGGCGCGGCGGGGCGCGGGCGCGACCGGCAGCGGGGCCTTCGCCTCCTGCGCCAGCAATTGCTGCACGCCGCGCACGGTATAGCCCTGTTCGCCGAGCAGGGCGTGGATGCGGCGCAGCAGCGCGACATCCTCCGGCCGGTAGTGACGGCGATCGCCGGCGCGGGTCAGCGGCTTGATCTGCGGGAAGCGCCCTTCCCAATAGCGCAGCCGATGCTGCGGCACCCCCAGTTCGCGCGCGACCTCGCCGATCGAGCGATAGGCGCCGGCCGATTTGTCGACGGGGGGCGCCAATCCGGCCCGATCAGCCCGCCGCGACGATGCGGTCGCGCATCATCTGGCTGGCGCGGAAGGTCAGGACGCGGCGCGGGGCGATCGGCACTTCGACGCCGGTCTTGGGATTGCGGCCGACCCGTTCGCCCTTGTCGCGCAGGACGAAGCTGCCGAAACCCGAAATCTTGACGTTCTCGCCCTTGGACAGGGCCTCGCACATCGCACCCAGGATCTGTTCGACCAGGCGGGCGGAATCGGCACGCGACAGGCCGATCTCACGGTGCATTTCCTCGGCCAGGTCCGCGCGGGTCAGCGTGCTGTCGGATGCCATCGGTTCTGTTCCTCTTCGAAATACGATGAACCGCTAGCACGTCGTATACGAAGTTTCAAAAATACGAAAGGATTACCAACGCACTACGGCGGCGCCCCAGGTAAAGCCACCCCCCATCGCCTCCAGCACGACGATGTCGCCGCGCTTGATCCGCCCGTCCTTGACCGCGACGTCCAGTGCGAGCGGCACCGACGCGGCCGACGTATTGGCGTGGCGGTCGACGGTAACCACGACCTTTTCGGGTGCGAGATTGAGCTTGCGCGCAGTCGCGTCGAGGATGCGGGCATTGGCCTGATGTGGCACGACCCAGTCGACATCGGCCGGGGTCAGCCCGGCGAGGTCGAGCGATTCGCCCATGACGGCGGCAAGGTTGACCACCGCATGGCGGAACACTTCCTTGCCCTTCATGCGCAGCTTGCCGACCGTACCGGTCGTCGACGGGCCGCCATCGACATAGAGCAGCTGGTTGTGGCGGCCATCGGCGTGGAGCCGGGTCGACAGGATGCCGCGCCCGTCCGCCGCCTCGCTCGCCTCCAGCACGATCGCGCCCGCCCCGTCTCCGAACAGGACGCAGGTCGTGCGATCCTCCCAGTCGAGGATGCGGCTGAACGTTTCGGCACCGATGACGAGGGCGCGGCGGTGGACGCCGGCGCGCAGCATCGAATCGGCGACCTGCACCGCATAGAGGAAGCCCGAACACACCGCCGCCACGTCGAACGCGACGCAATCGTCGATGCCGAGCGCGGCCTGCACCTTGGTCGCGGTTGCCGGGAAGGTCTGGTCCGGGGTGGCGGTCGCCAGCACGATCAGGTCGATCTGCGCCGGCTCCAGCCCCGCGGCGGCGATCGCTTCGCGCGCGGCATCGGTCGCGAGCGTCGACGTCGTCTCATGCTCGGCGGCGATGTGGCGGAAGCGGATGCCGGTGCGCTCGACGATCCAGTCGTCGGAGGTTTCGACCCGCTCGGCCAGTTCGGCGTTGGACACGCGGTTGGCGGGGAGTGCCGAACCGGTGCCGGTAACGACTGCGCGAATCATGCTGCCTGTGCCTCGATACCGGCCAGATCGCTGGCGATGCTGCGGGTCAGGTCGTCGCGCACCATCTTGGCGGCCACCTGGATCGCGTTCGACACGCCGATCGCATTGGCGCTGCCATGGCTCTTCACCACCAGCCCGTTGAGGCCGAGGAAGACCGCGCCATTATGGTTGTTGGGGTCGAGATGATGGCGCAACAGGTCGGTCGCGGGCTTGGAGATCAGGAACCCGATCTTCGAGCGCACCGACGAACGGAACGCGCGCTTGAGCAGGTCGCCGACGAAGCGCGCCGTGCCTTCGGCGGTCTTCAAGGCGATATTGCCCGAGAAACCGTCGCACACGACGACATCGACCTGTCCGCGCGACAGGCGATCCCCCTCGATATAGCCGGTAAAGGTCATCGGCAGATGCGGCGATGCGCGCAGCGTCGCCGCCGCCTCCCGCACGCTGTCGATGCCCTTAAGCTCTTCGGTGCCGATGTTCAGCAACGCGACGCGCGGGGAATCGAGGTCCAGTGCCGTACGGGCATAGGCTGCGCCCATCACCGCGAACTGCACGAGGTTGCGGGCATCGCACTCGGCATTGGCGCCGAGGTCGAGCATGACGAGGTCGTTGTCGCCCAGGCTCGGCAGCAACGCCGCCAGCGCCGGGCGGTCGATCCCCGGCATGGTACGCAGCGCGAGCTTCGCCATCGCCATCAGCGCGCCGGTATTGCCCGACGACACGGCGGCAGCGGCACGCCCCTGCTTTACCAGATTGATGGCGATGCCCATCGACGTGGTCTTGGCCCGGCGAATCGCCTGGCTGGGCTTGTCGGAAGAACCGACAACCTCAGGCGCGTGGACGATCTCCGACGCGGCACTGAGGTTGGGATGCGATTCGAGCCCGGCGCGAATCGCCGTTTCGTCGCCGACCAGCAGGAAGCGCATCGATTCGTGGCCCCGCCGGGCATGGGCGACGCCAGCGAGCATGGTGGCAAGCCCTTCGTCACCGCCCATCGCGTCGATGGCGATCCAGGACCCGTCAGCCATGCGTGCTTCCCTGTCCGGTTGAGCGGATTACGCTTCGACCGAGACGACTTCGCGACCGTTGTAATGGCCGCAAGCGGTGCAGAGGTTATGCGGACGCTTCAGTTCGCCACAGTTCGGGCACTCCTGGAACGACTCGATGCTCAGCGAATCGTGGCTGCGACGCATACCGCGCTTCGAGGGCGAGGTCTTTCTCTTGGGAACTGCCATTTCGGCACCTTTATCACTTGGGTATCAGTTGGTTTCGCTACCAACTGACGGCGCGGCCCAGGCAAGTGCCGGACCCCATTGCGCGGCCGGCGACCCGCCGGACCGGCAGACAGGCTGGTCGCGAAGCGAACCGCGCCTATAGCGTTTTCGCGCGCGGTTGCAAGCATTGGGTTGGGTCTTGCGGGTCCCGAACCGAACCGTATCCCCGCGCAGGCGGGGATCCAGAGCCGTAATCGCCACCGTAGCGAATAGAAACCCTGGATCCCCGCCTGCGCGGGGATACGGCCTGTCTTATGTCGCCAGCACCTTGTCCCCGACGAACGGATTCGTCGCGCGTTCATGGCCAAAGGTGCTGCCCGGACCATGGCCCGGCACGAACGCGACATCGTCACCCAGCGGCCACAGCTTGGTAACGACCGAATCGAGCAGCGCCTGATGGTCGGACAGGGGAAAGTCGGTTCGGCCGACCGACCCCTGGAACAGGACGTCACCGACCAGCGCGAATCGAGCGGCGTCGTGGAAGAAGATCACATGGCCCGGCGTATGGCCGGGCGTCTCGTACACCGACAGCACCGCCTCGCCCACCGTCACCGTATCGCCCTCGACCAGCCAACGGTCGGGTTCGAACGGCACGCCGCGCAGGCCCCAGCGCTTGCCGTCCTCATCCAGCCGCGCGATCCAGAAGCGGTCCGCCTCATGCGGCCCCTCGATCGGCACGCCCAGCTGCTCGGCGAGCGGCTTCGCCTCGCCGCAATGGTCGATATGGCCGTGGGTCAGCAGAATCTTCTCGACGGTCACGCCATGCTGTTCGGCGGCGGCGACAAGGCGCGGCAGATCGCCGCCCGGATCGACGAACGCACCGCGCATCGTCTTCGTACACCAGATCAGGGTGCAGTTCTGCTGGAGCGGGGTCACCGGGATGATCGCCGCGCGGATCGGGGATGGGGTCATGGGCGAAGCCATATCGCTTTGCGTTTGATCCGGCAAAGCCGGATCGGACCGGTACCGCCTCCACGAACACCGATCAGACTTAATGCTGCGTACACAAAGACGCGTCACAATGCTTGCCCCGCGCGCGCGCAACCGGCAAGCGTGGGCGGATGTTCGACACGACCCGGCCTTTCGTGCTGTTCGACGATGCCCGGCCGGGCGGAACCGCACGGCTGTATCGCGCGCCGAAGCGCATCCTGCGCGCCGATCGCGTGGACGAGGTGGCCGATATGCTGTCGGCGCTGCGCGCGGCGACGGCGGCGGGCCAGAGCGTCGCGGGCTATATGACCTATGAAGCCGGGGCGGCGCTGGTGCCGGGGACGCCGGTACGCGCGACCGATGGTCCGATCCTGTGGTTCGGCATATTCGATTCGGCTGAGTCCATCAATGTCGCCGACCATATGCCCGATCCGGCCGGGGCTTGGGCGGGGGCGGCCACGCCGGACATCGCCGCCGAAACCTATGCCGCACGCTGCACGCAGATCCTTGACCTGATCGCGGCGGGCGACCTGTACCAGGCAAACCTGACGTTCGGTGCGACGGTGCCGGTGGCGGGCGACCCGCTGGCGCTCTATGCCGCGATCCGGCCGCGTGCCGCTGCCGGGCATGGCGCGGTGGTGTGGACCGGGCACGACTGGCTGCTGTCCTTTTCGCCCGAGCTGTTCTTCGCGGTCACGGGCCGCACGATCACCGCGCGCCCGATGAAGGGCACCGCGACGCGCGATCCCGACCCCGCGCTCGACCGTGCCGCGGCGCAAGCGCTGGCCACCGATCCCAAGCAGCGCGCCGAAAACCTGATGATCGTCGACCTCATGCGCAACGACCTGTCGCGTGTCGGCGTGGCCGGCAGCGTGGCGGTGCCCGAGCGGTTCGTCGTGGAAACCTATCCCAGCATCCATCAGCTGATTTCGTCGGTGACTGCCGACCTGTCGCCGGACAAGGATGCCGTGGATGCGCTGGCGGCGCTGTTTCCTTGCGGATCGATCACCGGCGCGCCCAAGCGGCGGGCGATGCAGGCGATCGATGCGGTCGAGGCACGCGCGCGTGGCATCTATACCGGATCGATCGGCTGGATCGACGGCACGGGCGACGCGTCGTTCAACGTGGCGATCCGCACGCTCCACCTGCCCGCCGGCGGATCGCAGGCGACGCTAGGCCTGGGATCGGGGGTCGTTGCCGATTCGCAGCCAGCAGCGGAATGGCGTGAATGCCTGGCCAAGGCGCGCTTCCTCGACGCCCCGGCGGCCCGGTTCGACCTGATCGAGACGATGGCGTTCGATCCACACGCCGGCATACCGTTGCTGGAACGGCATCTGGCGCGGATGACCGCCAGCGCCCACGCGCTGGGCTTCGCGTTCGACCGCCATGCGACGCGCAACGAATTGCAGGCGGCGACCTTTCGCCTGCGCGAGGCATCGCGCGTCCGCCTGCTATTGTCGCGCAGTGGCGCGATCGCGGTCGATGTCACGCCGTTGCCGACGGCGATCGCCGGTCCGGTCGACGTTGCGATCGCCCCGCTGCCGCTCGACCGGCGCGACCTGCGCCTGGCGCACAAGACCAGCGACCGGCGATTCTGGCCGGCGCCCCCGGCGGGCTGTTTCGAAACGGTCTTTCTGGACGAGAATGGCGAACTGACCGAGGGGAGCTTCACCTCGATCTTCGTCGGCGCGGACGGTGCGCAGCTGCTGACCCCGCCGCTCGACCGGGGATTGCTGCCGGGCGTGCTGCGCGCCGAGCTGATCGCGCGGGGCGAAGCGGTGGAAATGCCGCTTCGGATCGCCGATCTCGCGCAAGGATTCTACATCGGCAACGCGGTTCGGGGATTGATTCGTGCGCGCTTGGTTGCGGATGCGAACATAGGGGCGTAAGGGCGCGTCCACCTGTTCCTTCTCAGCATCGGACGTCCCATGAAGCCCTCCGCCGCGCTCGACCGCATCAATCCGTCGCCGACCCTCGCCATCACGTCGAAGGTCCTCGAGCTGAAGCGGCAGGGCGTCGATGTCATCGGCCTGGGCGCCGGCGAACCCGATTTCGACACGCCCGATTTCGTCAAGGATGCCGCGATCGCGGCGATCCGCGCCGGCAAGACCAAGTATACCAATGTCGACGGCACGGCCGAACTGAAGGACGCGATCGCCGCGAAGTTCCAGCGCGACAACGGCCTGACCTATGCCGCGAACCAGATCACGGTGAATGTTGGCGGCAAGCACACGCTGTTCAACGCGCTGGTCGCGACGGTCGACGCGGGCGACGAGGTGATCGTGCCCGCCCCCTATTGGGTCAGCTATCCGGACGTCGTGCAGTTCGCGGGCGGCACCCCGGTGTTCATCGCCGCCGGCGCTGCACAGAACTACAAGATCACCCCGGAACAGCTCGACGCCGCGATCACCGAGCGCACCAAGTGGGTCATCCTCAATTCGCCGTCGAACCCGACCGGCGCCGGCTATACCCGCGACGAACTGCGCGAACTGGGCAAGGTGCTGGAACGGCATCCGCATGTCTGGATCTTTGCCGACGATATGTACGAACACATCGTCTATCCCGGCTTCGAATTCGCAACGATCGCGCAGGTGAACCCGACGCTGTACGATCGCACGCTGACGGTGAACGGCTGTTCGAAGGCCTATGCGATGACCGGCTGGCGCATCGGCTATGCCGGCGGCGCGGCATGGCTCATCAAGGCGATGGCCAAGCTGCAGTCGCAGTCGACCAGCAACCCGTGTTCGATCGCACAGGCCGCTGCAGTAGCCGCGCTGAACGGCGACCAGTCGTTCCTCGACGAACGCAACGCCGCGTTCGAGCGTCGCCGCGACCTTGTGGTGGCCGAACTCAACGCCATTGACGGCGTGACCTGCCCGACGCCCGAAGGTGCCTTCTATGTCTATCCCGACATTTCCGGGCTGATCGGCAAGACGACGCCGGGCGGCAAGCGGATCGACACCGATGAGGATTTCGTCGGCTATCTGCTGGAGGATGCGCGCGTCGCGGCGGTACAGGGCGCGGCGTTCGGCCTGTCGCCCGCAATGCGGATCAGCTATGCCACGTCGGACGAACTGCTGCGCGAAGCCTGTGTCCGTATCCGTACCGCCTGCGCCAATCTGAAGTAATTCCGCTTTCGAAACGGACTATTAGGGGCTGATCCCTATCATGACGCCAGTTGTGATAGGGACTCCATGCTGCTCGATATTTCCACCTTGTACGTCATGGTCGCGCTGTGTTCGGTCGTCGCGGGGATCGTCCACCTTAGCGCGGCGGCGGGTGGCCGGTTCGATTCATGGGCGAACTGGTGGGGCGGCGGGCATCTGCTGCTGGGGTTCAGCGCGATCGTCCCGCTGCTGCGCGGGCTGCACATTCCCGGGCTTCTGTCGATCGGCAACACGGTCGCCGCCGCCAGTTACGGCATCATCTATATCGGGATGCGTCGGTTCGCCGACCCGGCGGCACCGGTACGGCCGTGGATCGCACTCGCAGGGTTCGTGGCTTTGCCCCTGCTGTTCTGGTCCGATCCCGCCGCGATGGGCCGCCGGATCGCCTATCTGAACGTCGTCCGGTCGCTGTTCGACGTGGCGACGGTGGTGCTGGCGATCCGCATCGCCCGGCAGGACGCGCTGCGTACCGGGTGGATCGTGGCGGTCATGTTCACGATCACCGTGCCAATGTTCCTCGGCCGTGGGTGGCTCGCCGTCACCGGGGGACTGGGAAGCGAACCGACCGGGATGCATGGCGGGCCGGCCGCGTGGATGGCGGCGACGGCGGTCGCTTTCATCATGTTCCGCGGCTTTTCGCTGCTGACCATGGATGCGGAACGGTGCGAGCGGCGTCTCGCGATGCTTGCCGAACGCGACGGGCTGACCGGTGCGGGCAATCGCATCGCCTTCGACCGCGCACGTGCCGGATGGCAGGGCGAGGGCGCGGTGCTGATGATCGACCTCGACCGGTTCAAGATGCTGAACGATCGCCACGGCCACGCGGCTGGCGATGCCGCCTTGCGCATCGCGACGCGCGCCGCGGTGACCGCCATCCCCATGACCGGCCGGGTATTCCGCTGGGGCGGTGACGAATTCCTGTGCGTCCTGCCCGGTGTCGACCACCCGGCAGCGGAAGCGATCGCCACGGGCATTGCCAGCCGCTTTGCGCAGGGGATCGCCGCGCTGCTCGGCCCCGACCACCCGGCCGGGGTGAGCGTCGGCTGTGCCACCGGCCCCTTCGCAGTGCTGGATGCGCTGGTCGAACAGGCGGATCAACGCATGTACGCACGCAAGCACCGCGATCGGCGCCCGGCGCCGATTCCGCAACACAGCGTTGCCGAACGCGACCTGCCCGCCCCCTTGATTTCGCAGTCGCAACATGGTTGAGGCTGTGCGCAACATGAACGGACGCGCCAGCGTCGGTTCAGCCCCGAAACCTATATCTTGCACCCGACATCGGACGCCCCCTCGCCTGCGCGGGGTCCGTCCGACGCCGCGAACCATCCGGGAACGCGGCCGGGCAAGAGGATGAGACAGATGACCACCAAGCGCACCGGTTTCCTTCGCCATTTCGTCAGCGGTTTCGCGCTGGGCGCCGTCGCGCTGGTCGCCGTCCAGGTCGCGGATCGCAGCGATGCGAAGTCGGTCCATTCCGCACCGGCAGTGGTCGAACGCATCGGCTGATCTGGCGGTGCGCGCAGCCGCACCCCATCTTGGTTCCCGGCACCCCCTGAGGAACCTTCCCATGAAAGTCCTGCTGCCCGTTGCCATCGCCGCCATCGGCGTGGCCGCCCTGTCGATCCCGCCGGCGACTGCCGAGCGCGCGGTCCCGATCCCCACCGTCGCCAGCGACGTACCCCCTACCCCTGGTCTCGCCACCGCCGTCCTGGCTGGCGGGTGCTTCTGGGGGATGGAGGCGGTGTTCGAACGAGTGAAGGGCGTGAAGTCGGTCGTCAGCGGCTATGCCGGCGGCACGCGGGCGACCGCAACCTACGACCAGGTATCGACCGAACGCACCGGCCATGCCGAGGCGATTCGTATCACCTACGATCCGCGCATCGTCAGCTATGGTACGTTGCTGCGCGTCTATTTCTCGGTCGCGCACGATCCGACCCAGCTGAACGGGCAATACCCCGATTCGGGGCCGAGCTATCGGTCAGCGATCTTTCCGCAGAACCCGTCCCAGGCGCTGACCGCGCGGCGCTATATCACGCAGCTCACCCGGGCGAAGGCGTTTCCGAAACCGATCGTAACGAAGATCGAGAGTGGTGCCTTCTATCCGGCGGAGGCCTATCATCAGGATTTCGCGCGGCGGAACCCGTCGCATCCCTATATCGTGCGCTGGGACAAGCCGAAGATCGCCGCGGCGAAGGCGGCTTATCCGGGGCTGGTCGGGTAACGCCAGCCCTCGCTGGCAGGGATTATAGTAGCCCCAACGCCATCAGTTCGCCGATCAGGCGCGGCGGCAGCTCGTCCGCGCCGCTCCCCTCCCCGCCCAGATCAGCCGGCGCATCGGCCTCCTCCAGATAGCGCCAGCCCTGATGCGCGCGCTTGGGTCGTGCTTCGACCAGCACCAGCTTGGGTCCCAGGTGGATCGCGACGCGCCCGCCCTCCGCCTC
>CAJYRU010000270.1 GCA_913777295.1 uncultured Sphingomonas sp.
TCTGCTGGCGCGGATCGAGGCCGCCGCTCGACACATGGATGGCGGCGCAGCCGCGCCGGTCCAGCGCTTCGGCGAATTGCGCGGTTTCGTCCGCCGTCCAGCCGCCCTCGACCCAATCGGTCCCCGAAACGCGGACGGTGACGGACCGGTCGGTGGGAAACGCTGCACGCACCGCGTCGAAGATTTCGAGCGGGAACCGCATCCGGTTGGCGAGGCTGCCGCCATAGGCGTCCTCGCGATGATTGGAGAGCGGCGAGAGGAATTCGTGCAGCAGATAGCCATGCGCGGCATGGATCTGGATCGCCTCGATCCCAAGCCGCGCTGCCCGCTGGGCCGCATCGGTGAAGGCATCGCGAATCCGCGCCAGGCCCGCCTCGTCCAGGGCGACGGGCGTGTGATCGGTCGCGGCATAGGGCACCGCGCTCGGCGCAACCGTCTGCCAGCCATTCTCGACATCCGGCGCGATCTGCGCGCCCCCGTGCCACGGCTTGGCACAGCTCGCCTTCCGGCCGGCATGGGCCAGCTGGACGACGAGCGGTACGTCCGACCAGCGGCGAACACTGTCGATCACCCGCCGCATCGCTTCCTCGGTACGGTCGTCGTACAGACCGACATCGCCGTACGTGATCCGCCCGTCCGGGCTGACCGCGGTGGCTTCGATCGTCAGCGCGCCCGCCCCCGCCATGGCGAGCTGGCCCAAGTGAATCTGGTGCCAGTCGGTCATCGCGCCGTCTTCGGCGGAATATTGGCACATCGGGGCGATCACGATGCGGTTGGCGAGACTGAGCCCGCCGACCGTCAACGGTTCGAACAGTCGGGCCATTATGCGTCTTCCGCGGAGGGCAGCGTCGCCGCAGGATCGGCGGCGCGCAGCCTGGTCTGGTGATTCCGCACGATCACGCCGCCTGATCCTTCAGGGCGTCGATCACGAGTTCTGCCGTACGGGTCGCGCTCGCCGGGTTCTGGCCCGTCACCAGATTGCCGTCACGCACGGCGAAGGGGGCGAAGTCCGGGCCTGCCTCATGCTGGCCGCCGAGTTCCTTGAGGCGGGTTTCGAGCAGGAAGGGCACGGCCTGGTCCAGTCCGACCGCGCGTTCCTCGCTATCGGTGAAGCCTGCGACACGCCGACCGGCGACGAAGGGCGTGCCGTCCGCCTTCCTGGCCGAGACCAGCCCCGCCGGGCCATGGCAGACGGCGGCAACGATCCTGCCCGCGCGGTCGAACCGCTCCACCAGCTGCGCCAGTTCCGCGCTGCCGGGATAATCGAACATGGTGCCGTGGCCGCCGGGCAGGAACAGCGCGTCATAGCCGCTGGGGTCGATGCTGGTGAACACCGGCGTATCCGCAACCTCGGCCTTCAGCGCCTCGTCCTTCAGATAGCGTTCGACCGAGGCGTCGTTCTCGCCGTCCGCATTGACGCTGCGCTGGTCGACCGGCACCGCGCCGCCCTTGATCGAGGCGAGCGTCACGTCGGCGCCGGCATCGCGGAAGACGTAATAGGGGGTGGTCAGCTCCTCCAGCCAGACGCCGGTCGGTTCGGTCCCCGGGGTCATGCGATCGGCGGACGTGGTCACCATAAGGATACGGGGCATCGTCAAAACTCCTGCTGCGTGGACGTCACGAACGCGGGGTGCCCGCCGCCGCACCCGCGACAACGAGGCCATAGGGCTGCGCGATCCGGCAGCGGCGACCGGGCGTTCGTTTCCATCCTTGTGCCCAGTCAGATAGGCCTTCACCGGCATCAGCAAATCCAAGCGGAATGGCGATCGGCCATAAGACAGGTTATGGAAACCGAATGTCCCTGTTGCAGTTGCGCACATTTGTCGAAGTCTATCGCCGCCGCTCGTTGAGCGACGCGGCTCGCGCGATCGGCATCACCCAGCCCGCCGCGTCGCAGCATATCGCCTCGCTCGAGGCACAGCTCGGCCACCCCCTGTTCGATCGCCATTCGCGCGGCGTGCGCGCCACGGCAATCGCCGACGACCTGGCTGCGGCGATCGGCGACAGCCTCGATACGGCGGAAGCGGCCCTCGCCACGGCGCGGGCGCGATCCTCGCGGATGTCCGGGACGGTGCATATCGCCGCGCCGTCGGATCTGCTGGGCGAGATGATCGCTCCCCGGCTGGGGCCGCTGCTGGACGCGGGCCTCGACCTGCGCCTCCACATTGGCGGGCGGGACGCGCTGTACAGCCTGTTGCTGGAAGACAAGGTGCATCTGGCCGTGACGGCATCGCAGCCGGACGACCCCCGGCTCGCCTTTCACCGGCTCGGCGATGAGGATTTGCGCGCCGTCGCCGCGCCGGCGGTGATCGAGCAGATGGCGGGCCTGCCGCTGGCCGATGCGCTGACACGCATACCGCATCTGGCATATGATCTCGACCGGCCGCTGTTGCGCGCGTGGCTTGAGGCCAACCGGATCGCGCTGGCCGGTCAGCCTGCCCTGACCGCGCCCGACCTTCGCGTACTGCGATCGGGGTTGTGCGCGGGGTTCGGCTGGACGGTCCTGCCCGGTTATCTGACCCGTACCGAGCGGGCCGACTGCACGCTCGTCGAGATACCCGCGCCGATCAGGGTGCCGCGCAATACCTTCTACCTCGTCTGGGCGCGTTCGTCGCTGCGGCACCCCCGCGTCGCGCTCGCCCGCGATGCCTTGATCGCCGCCCTTCGGTTATGATCCCCGGCCGGTGCCAGCGCGGCCCCGGCAGAGGCGACAGACTGCGGCCTTAGGCTGTCACCGCCGATGTGCGACCGCGCGCGGCGAGCAGGGCGATACCGATCGCGGCGAGCGGAAAGACCGCGGCGGCCCAGGTAATCGCTCCCAGGCCGAACGCCGACAGAGCGATGCCGCCCACCCAGGCGCCGATCGCATTGCCGAGATTGAAGGCGGCGATATTGACGCTCGAGGCGAGGCTTTCACCGGCACCGTCGGCGTTCGACATCACCCACATCTGCAAGGGCGCGACCGTCGCAAAGGCGGCGAAGCCCAGCGCCGCGACCGCGACCAGCGCACCCGCCTTGCTGTCGAGCAGGGGCGCCATCAGCACCAGCACGACGAGCAATCCGGCAAGGCTCGCGAACACCGTCGGCACCAGCGCCCGATCGGCCATCCGGCCGCCGACCAGGTTGCCTAGGACCAGCCCGCCGCCGAACAGCAGCAGGATCGGCGAGATCGCCGCGGCGGCAAAGCCGCTCCGCTCGATCAGCAACGGCGCGATATAGGTGAATACCGCGAAGACGCCCGCATAGCCGAGCACGGTGGTGGCAAGGCCGAGCAGCACCGGACGCCG
>CAJYRU010000271.1 GCA_913777295.1 uncultured Sphingomonas sp.
GAGGACAAGGCGCGCGCGCTGGGACTCGACCTTGCCGACGTGAACTCGACGATCGCGACCGCATGGGGCGGTGGCTATATCAACGACTTCATCGACCGTGGCCGCGTGAAGCGCGTCTATGTGCAGGCCGATGCGCCCTACCGCCTCGCGCCGGAGGATATTGGCGACCTGTATGTCCGGGGTGCCACGGGCCAGATGGTGCCGTTCACCGCCTTCTCCACGCTGGAATGGGCCAATGCGCCGGTGTCGCTGACCCGCTATAACGGGCAGTCGGCGATGCAGCTGCAGGGGTCGCCCGGACCGGGGCTGAGCACCGGGGCGGCGATGGAGGCGATGGAGGAAATCCATGCCAAGCTGCCGCCGGGTACCGCGCTCGAATGGACCGGGCTGTCGTTCGAGGAACGGCTGTCGGGCGGGCAGGCACCCGCGCTGTACGGCCTGTCGCTGCTGATCGTGTTCCTGTGCCTTGCCGCGCTGTACGAGAGCTGGTCGGTGCCGATTTCGGTGCTGCTGGTCGTGCCGCTCGGCATCCTCGGCGCGCTGCTGGCGGCGTGGCTGACGGGGCTGAACAACGACATCTATTTGCAGGTCGGCCTCATCACTACCATCGGTGTGTCGGCGAAGAACGCGATCCTGATCGTGGAATTTGCCGAGGAGCGGATGGCGGATGGCATGAACGCGGTCGACGCGGCGGTGGAGGCGGCGCGGCTGCGGTTGCGCCCGATCCTGATGACGTCGCTCGCCTTCGTCTTCGGCGTGTTGCCGCTGGCGATCAGCACCGGCGCCGGTGCCGGCGGCCAGAACGCCATCGGCCGGGCGGTGGTCGGCGGCATGTTGTCGGCGACGGTCCTCGCGATCTTCTTCGTACCGATGTTCTTCGTCGTCGTGCTGCGCCTGTTCGGGCATGGCGGCAAGAACACGCCGGCCGATACGCGGCACGATGACCGCCAGGACGGCAATCGCTCCACGGACGACGGCGCACCTGCGCCGCAGGGAGCATGACCATGAGCAGGAACGCCATGACGTTGCGTAACCTTACCCTTCTGATCGCCACCACTGCGCTGGCGGGATGCAACCTTGCGCCCAAGAATGTGCGACCGGAGGGGGCGATCCCGCTGACCCTGCCGCAGGGTGGGCCATATCCCGTGCTGGGCGCCGAACAGGTCGACGTGACCCGGATCGGCTATCGCGATTTCTTTGTCGATCCGCGGTTGCAGACGGTGATCGCGACGGCGCTGGACAACAACCGCGACTACCGGGTGACGGCGGCCAATGTGCTGGCCGCCCGCGCGCAATATCGCGTGACCCGTGCCAGCCAGGTGCCGACGACCTCGGCCAATGGCGGTGTCACCTATACCAACAATCCGTTCGGTGCGCTGGGCGGGGCCGGTGGGGCAGGGGGTGCCGGCGGTGCGGGTGGCGTGCCGGCACAGAGCAGCAACCTCGAAATCTATCAGGCCTCGGTCGGGTTTTCGGCGTTCGAACTCGACCTATTCGGGCGGGTGCGTAACCTGAGCCAAGCGGCGCTGCAGGAATATTTCGCGACCGAAGAGGCCCAGCGCGCCGCGCGGATTTCGCTGGTCGGCGAAGTGGCGACCGCATGGCTGACCATGGCGGCCGATCAGGACCAGCTGCGCCTGTCGCGTGAGACGCTGACCAGCTTCGGCCGCACGCTGGAGCTGACCCGTGCGCAGTTCCGGGTCGGGGTCATCTCCGAGCTGGAGGTGCAGCAGGCGGAAACCAGCTATCAGCAGGCGCGCAACGACATCGCCGCGCTGACCGCGCAGATCGCGCAGGATCAGAACGCCATCAACCTGCTTGCCGGGACCACGGTGCCGGTCGAACAGCTGCCGACCGAACTGGGCGAGCGCGACCCGATCCTGTCGAACCTGCCGACCGGCGTGTCGTCGACGGTGCTGCTGCGCCGGCCGGATGTGTTGCAGGCCGAACGCCGCCTCTATGCCGCCAACGCCAATATCGGCGCGGCGCGAGCCGCGCTGTTCCCGACCATTTCGCTGACCGCGACGCTGGGGACGATCAGCACCGCGCTGGGCGGGTTGTTCGGATCGGGCACCCAGCAATTCTCGATCGCGCCCGGCGTGGCGCTGCCCTTGTTCGACGGCGGCCAGCGCCGCGGCAATGTCGAGGTCGCGCGGGCCCAGCAGCTGGCGGCGGTCGCCACCTATGAGGGCACGTTGCAGACCGCGTTCAAGGAAGTGGCCGACGCGCTGGCGACGCGCGGCACGATCGACGAACAGCTGTCGGCACAGACCGCAAAGGCGCGTTCGGCGGCGACCGCCCAGCGGCTGTCAGATGCGCGCTACCGCGCCGGGATCGATTCGTTCCTGAACACGCTCGACGCCCAGCGGACCAGCTATACCGCGCGCCAAGCGCTGGTGCAGACCCGGCTGGCGCGGGCGACCAATCTGGTGACGCTGTACCGGACGCTGGGGGGCGGGCTGAGCTAAGGCGTCCAACACGCCGCTTGCTTACCGGACTGATCGGCATATGCTCTCCTGCATAACCATAGGAGAGGAACGATGAATCCGATCGAGCCGGGCGATGCCGCAGGCGAGAAGAGCATGGTGATCCTGCAGAGCCTGCTATGCCTGTTGCGCGAAAAGAACCTGCTGACGCGCGCCGACATCGAGGAACTGGCGGCCAAGGTCGCCAGCCGCGCCGCCGACCGCGACCGCGATCCGCTGCCCTGCCAGCGTGCCGCGGCGGTCGCAGCGGCGAGCGAGATGGATCGGCTGGGCGCGTATATCGGCGGGCGCTATGGTGGCAAACACCGTCGTATGTAATTGATTGGACGCCGTTTAATGCACCGCATATTGCGTCCGGCGGTGTCATCACGGCGTCAGAATTTGCGACGACACGCATCCCCGGCAGCCGCCATGCGTTATGCGCATGTCCGGTCTTGCCGGGCGAGTATCATAAACGGACGGGTTAACGTCCTTGAGAGGTTGTCGTGTCTTCGATTGGACCGGACGAAATGTCCTACTTCGTACGCCGTGCCGAACAGCAGCTGGAACTGGCGCAACAAGCCGACCATGAGCAGGTCGTGAGCGCCCATTACGAACTGGCGAACCTGTATCTCGACAGGGCCTATGCGCCGGTCGTGCCGGTGGAGAGCGCCGTACAGGCGGCCTGAGCCGGGCAACCGGGCGGCTGATTGTTCACCAACCCGGTGTTGCACCGGAGGGTCGCGGCGGGAGCAGATTAGCGGCTGGTTCTACATGGGGACCGGTGATGCGAAAGCGCACGATTGCGTCCCATGCGGATGGTGCGATGGCGATCCGGAACGGGCAGCTGAGCAACCAACGGAACCGGGCCGATTTCCGAGCCTCCGCCACGATCCGGCCAAGCAGTTCCGGCGAGGGGCTCCGAAGGATATTCTCGAGCGTTCCACAGCCAAGAGCCGCGAGAAAGCCCGGATCGTCGGACCGCGCAGCACCAAGAACGACATAGGCCAGCGACTTTTCAGGATCGTCGTCGGAGCAGGCAAAGATGTCTCCGAACGCTGCATCGGTCTCGTCCGACCAGTGGCCGCTACCCTGCCGATGATATTCGGCATACACGTCCAGATGCCGACAGAGCTGCTCGACATCGGGCCGGGCAACTGCCCGGTCCAGTTCGTCGGAATATCCTTTGTGCGCCATCTTACCGGCTATGGCCGATCGCGCAGCCACGTCAACGGAACTGCCGCCTTGGCAATCGGCGCTGAATGCCGCGCTGGCCGGAGCGGCGACCCGACGGTCGCAGCAGGGGATCAGACCGCAGGCAGTCTTGCCACCACAGGGGGCAGGTATCGATCCGGTCCAGGACCGATCGACATCAAGCTCCCTTGACGACCGCTTCACACACCTCGGCACTCCGGCGCAGGCGAGAGCCCATGTAAGTCAGCGTCACGGATACGCCCAAGACGTCAGCGGTTATGGATTCCCGCCTGCGCGGGAATGACGATGGCAACGGGCGTAGAACGTCGATCGAGCCTCAGCCGTTGGGGGCGTCGGCCTCCTGCTGGTTCGACATCGTGTCGTCGACCGGCGCATCGTCGTCGCTGCTGCTCTGGCCGCGGGTCGAGCGCGAGGTCATGCCCGTTGCGGAGGCGTCGTCCAGCACCTGCTGGTCGGGTTCGACCGGCGGGGGCGGGGGGAGGACGTCGGCCGGAGCGACCGCCGACAGATTCTCGGTCACCGGCGGCGGCGCAGCCTCGTAATTTTCCGCCGGCAATGGCGTCGGCGGCGGCGCATCCTCGTCGAACGCGCTGTTTTCGATCGGGGCATCCTCGGGCGCCTTGTCCGAGCAACCGCCCAAGCCGGTCGCCAGCAACAGGCCGCTACCGGCCAAAAGCGCCACGCGCCATCCGTTCTTCATCATCATCCCCATTTAACGTGCCGCCACCTGGCTGGCCTCGGCGCGCGCGGCGATCTTGTTCGCCAGCACGCCGTCCCACTTATACGGATCCTCGCGGAAGCTCATCGTGCCGTTCGGCGTGGCGAAGGCGGTCCAGTAGAGGAGGTATACCTTCACCGGGTCCGCGACCTTCGCCCGCACGGTCTTACCCGACGCCAGCGTCGTGTCGATCTGCCCGTCCGACCATTCGGGGGTGGTCCGCAGCAGCAGCCGCGCGAGATCCTCCGGCTTTTCGAGGCGGACGCAGCCATGGCTGGCCAGCCGGTCGAACTTGGCGAAACCCGCCTGTGCCGGCGTGTCGTGCAGATAGACCGCGAACGGGTTGTCGAAATCGAACTTGAACCGGCCAAGCGCGCTGTTCTCCGACGCCTGTTGCAGGCGCCGCCCGCCGCCCTCCGTCTCGATAACGCGAAAGCCGTTGCGCTTCAGATAGCCGGGGTTCGCCCGTTCCTTCGGCCACAATTCCTTGTCGGCGATCGACGACGGCACGTTCCATGGCGGATTGAGGACGATCGAATGGATCGTCGAGGTCAGCATCGGCGTTTCGTCGCCTGGCCGTCCGGTCACCGCCTTCATCGACGTCACCGGCTGATCGCCATCGAAGACGGTCAGCACGGCGGCGGCGATGTTTACCTGGATCCGGTTCTTTTCCAGCTCGGTCGGCAACCAGCGCCACCGTTCCATATTCGCCTTGATCTGCTTGACCCGCTCGCCCACCGGCACGTTCAGCGACGCGACGGTCTGCGCGCCGACCTGTCCGGCGGGGTTCAGGCCATAGCGGCGCTGCGCACGGCGGACCGCGTCGAGCAGCGACTGGTCGAACGTGTCGCCACTCGCTGACAGCTCGCCGTCCTCGATCGCCAGCCGCTTGCGCAGTGCGGCCACCTGCGGTCCGCGTGCGCCGAGCCGCATGTCCGATCCGGCACCGATAGTCGTCCAGCCGCCATTCGCCTGGATCTTGCGATAGCGCGCCAGCCCCGCGACCAGCGTGTCGTACCCGGCATAGGGCGGCGGGAGCGACGCGATCCACGTCGCCAGCTTGTTCGTCGCCACCGCGTCGCGGAACGACGGCAGCGGGTCGA
>CAJYRU010000272.1 GCA_913777295.1 uncultured Sphingomonas sp.
CGGCGGCGGCCATCGCGGCGTTGAACTGGGCGAGGCGTGCGTCCCAGCGGGCGTCGACGCCGTCGTACATCGCCTGCACTTCGGGGCTGTCGAGCCGTTCGAGGAACACGTCCATCGCGCCCATGACCTAGGGGTGCGCGTTGAAGGTGCCGCGGGCGAAGCAGATGTCGGCGGGCGCTTCGGGGCGGAAGCGCCGCATCAGGTCGGCGCGGCCGCACACGACACCGATCGGCAGGCCACCGCCCAGCGTCTTGCCATAGGTCACCATGTCGGGCTGCACGCCGAACGCCTCGGCCATGCCGCCCCTCGCCAGGCGGAAGCCCATGAAGACTTCGTCGAAGATCAGGACGATCCCGGCCGCCGAGCAGACGTCGCGCAGCTTGGCCAGCCAGTCGCGATAGGCGGCGCGGTCGAGATGGGCGCTGCGGCTGCTGTCGACCATCGTGCCGTCCGACGGTGCGCCCTTGTTCGGGTGCATCGCCTGCAGCGGATTGACCAGCACGCAGGCAATGTCCTTGCGCGTGGCGAGGACGTGGAGCGTGCGGTCGGACAGTTCGGCCAGGGTCAGCGTGTTGTCGGCGGGGGTCGGGTTACCGATGCCCGGCTGCACATCGCCCCACCAGCCATGATAGGCGCCAGCAAAGCGCACTACGCGGCGGCGGCCGGTGTGATAGCGGGCGAGGCGCACCGCCTGCATCACCGCTTCGGTGCCGGACATGTGGAACGACACCTCGTCCATGCCGCTGATCGCCTTCAGCCGCGCGACATTGGCGGCGATGACCGGGTGGTAGTTGCCGAGCACCGGGCCGAGATCGGCGACGCGCGCGCTCCCTTCCGCAATGCAGTCCTTGTAGAAATCATGGCCGAACAGGTTCACGCCGTAGGAGCCGGCAAGGTCGTAGAAGACATTGCCGTCGAGGTCGGTGACGGTCACGCCCGACGATGCGGCATAGAAAGCGCCGGTCGCCAGCGCCTCGCGCACCTTTGCACTGAACTGGAACGGTACGCGGTAGCGACCGGTGAATTGCAGGTCGGACAGGCCCTCGCGCAGATCCTTCGTCGCGGCGACCGTGTTGGCGAAGCGGGTGGCGTAAAGCGCGGAGAGGCGTTCGAAGCCGGCGCGACGCGTTGCGGCGATCTCGGCGGGGGCGTCGTCGGCGGCGAAGAAACGGGCATCGTCATAGTCGTAAAAGGCGATCTGACGCGCGATCCGCTGACCCCAGCGGACATGGCCGGTGAGCGAGCCGTGCTTGGCGCGGCTGAGGCGCAACCGCGCGCGGCCCTTGGTGGCGGCAAGACCGGCGACGCCGGCGGCGAATGCGAGGGCGAGAGGCATCATGGCTGACGCAAATATGACCCGATAAGGAAATATTGATGACGGTCATGGACCGCACCGCCCCCTCCCCGCTGGCTCGCATGATCGCGAAGCTGACAGACATCGAATCGCTGAACTATGCCGCGACCAACTGGCTGCCGCGCCGGACGCTGACCCGCGCGATGGGGTGGTTCAGCAAGGTCGAGCAGCCGCTGGTCGCCAGGGCGTCGATCGCGGTGTGGCGGACCTTCTGCGATGTCGACCTGTCCGATGCGGCGGAGACACGCTGGCCATCGATGCACGCCTGTTTCATCCGGCGGCTGCGGCCGGGGGCCAGGACCTTTGCGGCGCGGGCGCATCAGGTGGCGTCGCCATCGGACGGGATCATCGTCGCAAGCGGGGCGATCACCGGCGATTCGATCGTGCAGGCGAAGGGGAAACGCTATTCGATCGCCGAGCTGACCGGGGGCGAGGGCGATGCGTATCTGGGCGGGAGTTTCGTCACGCTGCGGCTGACCGCCGGCATGTATCACCGCTTCCATGCACCGCAGGACGGGCGGGTCGAGCGGGTGCGGTACTTTCCGGGCGACTGTTTCAACGTGAACCCGCCGGCACTGAAGCGGGTCGATCGGCTCTATTGCCGCAACGAGCGCGCGACCGTCCGGATGCGGCTGGGCGACGGCACGCCGATCCTGCTGGTGCCGGTGGCGGCGATCCTGGTCGCGGCGATCCGGCTGACCTTCCTCGACACGGTCCGGCTGCTGCGCGAGCGGGCGGAGCCGGTGGCCGATATCGATGTGGCGGTGCGTCAGGGCGAGGAAATGGGGTGGTTCGAACATGGATCGACCATCGTGCTGCTGACGCCGGCGCCGTTCGTGCTGGCGGCCGGGGTGCAGACCGGCGACCGGGTGCGCGCGGGCGACGTGTTGTTCGAGCGGGTGGTGATCGAGAATATCTAGGGTGTCCCCTCGTCACTCCCGCGAAGGCGGGAGTCCATAACCTCCGCCGTTGCGGATCGAGCCGAACCGTCAGCGTCTATGGACTCCCGCCTTCGCGGGAATGACGATGGGGTTGCGTTGCCCCCCAGCCCCGCGCCACTCTGTCGGCGAAGAGGGAGACGGGATGAGCGGCATCGTTGATGCGCATCTGCATGTGT
This sequence comes from uncultured Sphingomonas sp., assembly GCA_913777295.1. Taxonomy (GTDB): domain Bacteria; phylum Pseudomonadota; class Alphaproteobacteria; order Sphingomonadales; family Sphingomonadaceae; genus Sphingomonas. The sequence continues at coordinate 2,472 of CAJYRU010000272.1, forward strand.
GGCGGATCGATGCGCCGTTCCATGGCTGGCCGGCGGTGACCGATGGCGCGCTGTATCGCAGCCACAGTCTGGCCGATGCGCGCGCTGCGATGGGGGATGCGCCGGTCGAACGGGTCGTGCTGGTACAGGCGCAGACTGACGATCGCGAGACCGACTGGCTGCTGGAGATCGCCGACGCCGACCCGTGGGTCGCGGGCGTGGTCGGCTGGGTCGCGCTCAACAGCCCCGACGCGCCCGCGCGCATTGCGACGCTGGCGGCGAATCCGAAGCTGCTGGGCTTGCGGCCGATGGTGCAGGCGATCGCCGATACCGAATGGCTGCTGCGCGACGATGTGGCGCGCGGGGTGGCGGCGATGGTGGCTGGCGGATTGCGGTTCGATGCGCTGGTGCAGCCGCGGCATCTGGACGTGCTGGCGACTTTTGCCGATCGCTGGCCGGACCTGATGATCGTGATCGATCATGCCGCCAAGCCGGTGCCGCCGGGCGATGTCGACTGGCACAAGGGGATGGCGGCGCTGGCGACGCGGCCGTCGGTGTGGTGCAAGCTGTCGGGGTTGCGCACCGAACAGGTGGCGGGGACCGATCCGCTGGCGCTCCGGCCGATGGTCGAGCGACTGCACGCATGGTTCGGGGAGCGGTTGCTGTGGGGTAGCGACTGGCCGGTGCTGTCGGTGGCGGGCGACAGCTATGGCGACTGGCTGGCGACGGTGCGGGCGTTGACGGCCGGATTGCCGGCGGGCGAGCGGGCGCGGTTGATGGGTGGCGCGGCGCGGGACTTTTACGGGGTTTGATCCTACCCCCGCCGTACCCCGGCGGACGCCGGGGTACGGGTGGTTGTTGGGCACCGGCGCCTACGCACCCTTTCAATCCGGCCCGCCTGCCCGCTACAAGCAGCCCAACTCGAAGGGGAATTGCCATGGTTCGTTCGCTGGTCGCCGTGTTGCTGGCCTCCTGCCTCGCCCTGCCCGCCGCGGCGCAGACCGCGCCGGTCGCACAGACCGCCGCGCGCGATCCGGGGGCCAATGCGCCGGTTCGCTACGACGTGTCGTTCCCGCAGGCGCAGCATCACCGCGCGCGGATCGTCGCGACGTGGCGCTCCGTCCCCGCCGGGCCGCTTCGCGTGCAGATGTCGCGATCGTCGCCGGGGCGCTATGCGATCCATGAATTCGCCAAGAACGTCTATGACGTGAGCGCCACCGACGGCGCCGGGCGGCCGCTCAAGCTGACGCGCACCGATCCCTATGGCTGGAGCGTCGCGGGCCATGACGGGACGGTCATCGTCTCCTACACGCTCTATGGCGACCGGGGCGACGGCACCTATGCGCAGATCGATGCGACCCACGCCCATCTGAACATGCCCGCGACGTTTATGTGGGCGAACGGATATGACGCGCAGCCGATCAGCGTGCGCTTCACCAGCCCCGACCCGACCTGGAAAGTCGCGACGCAGCTGCCCGCCGGCACCGCGCCGGGCAGCTATTGGGCGCCGAACCTGCAATATTTCATGGACAGCCCGACCGAGCTGTCGGACCATATGGTCCGCGAATGGCAGGAGGCGGGCAAGACCTATCGCCTGACGCTACACCATGGCGGCACCGCCGCCGACATGGACCGATTCACCGCGAAGGCGAAGAAGGTGGTGGCCGAGGAGATCCGGATCTTCGGCGCGCCGGCGAATTACGACTTCGGCACCTATACCTTCATCGCCGATTACCGCCCGTCGGTGAACGGCGACGGGATGGAGCATCGCAACTCGACGATCATCACCGACCGGCGGTCGCTGGCGGAGGCGAAGGACGACCAGCTGGGCACGCTGGCGCATGAATTCTTCCACAGCTGGAACGTCGAGCGGCTGCGCCCGCGCGAGCTGGAGCCGTTCGACTTCACCCGCGCCAATCCGACGCCATCGCTGTGGCTGGCGGAGGGGTTCACCAGCTATTACGGGCCGCTGGCGATCCGCCGCGCGGGGCTGTCGTCGGTCGACGAGTGGCTGGGCGAGATGGGCGGCATGGTGAACGGGGTGGTCAACAGCCCGGCGCGCATCGCCGCACGGATCAACGCCTCGCCGCAGGAGATGAGTCTCCGCGCGCCGTTCGTCGATGCCGCGACCGCGATCGACCCGGTCGAACCGAACATCTTCGTGTCCTATTACCCCTATGGCGCGGTGATCGGCCTGT
>CAJYRU010000273.1 GCA_913777295.1 uncultured Sphingomonas sp.
AGGCGTCCAGCCCCGAAGGCGCGCTGTCGGGATGGGGCGGGCGGATCGGCGACCTGTACCAGTCGGGCAACGGGTCGGCGACGATGACGTGCATCAACGCATCGGGCAACGCGGTCTTCCTGACCGGACGGCAGGCGATCCAGTATAATGTCGGCACCGGCGGCCCGGTGTCGCTGCTGCGTGGGGCGACCTCGCTCTACGGGTCGAGCGCCGCGGCGAGTGCGCTGCGCCAAATGATGACCGAAACCAACCCGCATATGTTCGCGACCGAATATGCGCGGGTGAACAAGCGGGCGATGGATACCCAGGCACAGCTCGCCAACCTGCTGGCCGGCGCACCCGAATCACAGTTCGGCCTGTTCCCCAGCGGCAATGCGCTGGCCGACCAGCTGCGCATGGTCGCGCGGATGATCGCGATCTCGGGCGAGCTGGGGACCAAGCGGCAGGTGTTCTTCGTCGCGATGGGCGGGTTCGACCTGCACGACAATCTGGCGACGAGCCAGCCGGTGGTGCTGGGCCGCCTTGCCGCGGCGATGCGCGCGTTCCACGACACGACCGCCGCGCTGGGCGTGGCGGACAAGGTAACGACCTTTACCGGGTCTGATTTCGGCCGGACGCTGACGTCGAACGGCAATGGCGTCGACCATGGCTGGGGATCGATGCACTTCGTCATGGGCGGGGCGGTGAAGGGCAAGCGGCTCTATGGCGCAGCCCCGGCGATCGGCAACAACACCAGCGACGATGTCGGACAGGGCCGGTTGATCCCGACCATGTCGGTCGATCAATATGCATCGACGCTCGCCCGCTGGTTCGGGGTTTCGGACGGCGACATGACCACGGTGCTGCCCAATATCGGCAATTACGACAAGTCCACCTGGTCGCAGGGTTTCGTCTGATCGCATCCGCGAAGCATTGTCATTGTAACGAAATATTGCGCGCCTAGCGCGCCGGCAGGGACGGCCTGCCGCACAAGGGTGCAATACCGGCCGGCAGTTCGGGGGAATTGCCGGGCGGCCTCGCGTGCATGGGGCAGGTGATCGTCCTTCAGGGAAGGAAACACCGATGAAGACCCGTTTGCCGCTACTCGCCGGCGCCGCCATGATCGCGCTCGCCAGCCCCGCGTTCGCCCAGACCGCCCCGGCGTCCGCGCCCACCGCCGGCGAGGAAGCCGGCCTCGACGACATCGTCGTCACCGCCGAACGCCGGGAAGAGCGGTTGCAGAACGTGCCCGTGTCGGTCGGCGTCGCGACCGGCGACGATCTGCGCCAGTTCCAGTCGGGCGGCGAGGACACGTTGCTGTCGCTGTCGGGCCGCATCCCCGGCCTGTATGCCGAAACGACCACGGGTCGCATCTTCCCGCGCTTCTACATTCGCGGCCTCGGCAATATCGATTTCTACCTTGGCGCGTCGCAGCCGGTCACCGTCATCCAGGACGATGTGATCCTCGAACATGTCGTGCTGAAGTCGAACCCGGTGTTCGACGTGGCGCAGGTCGAGGTGCTGCGCGGTCCGCAGGGGTCGCTGTTCGGGCGCAACACCACCGCCGGCATCATCAAGTTCGACACGATCCGCCCCTCAGCCACGTTCCAGAGCCGGGCGCAGGCATCGTATGGCACGTATAACAGCGCCAGCTTCGATGCGGGCGTCGGCGGTCCCATCGCCGACGGGCTGATGGTGCGCGTATCGGCGCTGGTCCAGCACCGTGACGGCTGGGTCGACAACACCTATGCCGGTTTCAGCGCCGACGGCACGCAGACGCCCAAGAAGGACGCGATGGGCGGGTTCGACGACCGCAACCTGCGCCTGCAGGTCCGTGCGCAGCCGAGCGACGCGATCACCGTCGACCTGTCGGGCCATGCCCGCTGGTATGAAGGCACCTCGACCATCTTCCACCGTGCCGCGCTGAAGCGCGGGTCGAACGACGTGTCGGCGGAACCGCGCGACCGCGTCGCGCTGGACGAAGGGCACAACAACCCGCAGGCGTACGACACCTATGGCGCATCCGCGCGCATCGGGTTCGACCTCGGCCCGGTCATGCTCAGCTCGATCACCGCGTACGAGACGACCAGCGGCTATAGCCGCGGCGATACCGATGGTGGCGCAGGCGCGCTGTTCCCGGTGAACGGCGTGGCCAACGGCTTCGGCCAGAGCCAGGGCCGCATCCGCGACCTTGACCAATGGTCGCAGGAGGTGCGCCTTGCCTCGACCGGGACCGGTCCGTTCGGCTTCCAGGTCGGCGGCTTCTATTTCGACAATCGCGACGTCACCGAATTCTACCAGCGCGGATTCTTCCTGACGACCGCCGCGCGCAACCCCAACAACTGGGTACGGCTGCGCGACGTGAACACGTCATGGGCGGCGTTCGGCCAGGCGCATTATGATTTCACCGACCGGCTGACGCTGACCGCCGGCGCGCGCGTGACGGAGGATACCAAGCACACCCGCCTGGTGAAGACCGCCAACACCGCCGCCAATGTGGTCACCTATCGCGGGCGCACCGACGTCAAGCTGTCGTCGACCGAGCCGAGCTGGGACGTCAGCCTGTTGTACAAGGCCAGCGACGAGGTCAGCCTCTACTCGCGTGTCGCGCGCGGCTTCCGCGGGCCGACGATCCAGGGGCGCTCGGCAGTGTTCAACGCCGATTTCACCACGGCGGATTCGGAAACGATTCTGTCGTTCGAAACCGGGTTCAAGAGCAGCCTGCTCGACAACACGCTGCGGCTGAACGCCACGCTGTTCGGCTATCGCGTCAAGGACATCCAGCTGAACGGCAATGATTCGAACGGCAACGGCGTGCTGTTCAACGCCGACAAGGCGCAGGCCTATGGCGTCGAGGCCGAGCTGGACTGGAAGCCGGTGCCGCAGCTGACGCTGGGTCTGGGCGGCAGCTGGCTGCATTCGGCGATCCGCGACAAGCGGGTGTTCGCGCAGGTCTGCGCCCTGAACGGACAGGTGGTCTGCACCGTCGAGAACCCGACGATCCGCGTCGGCAGCAACGTATTCGCCCAGATCGACGGCGAGCCTTTGCCCAATGCGCCCGAATATACCGTCGACCTGACCGCGCGCTGGGACCAGCCGTTGAACGACGGCAGCCGCGTGTTCATTGCCACCGACTGGAATCTGCAGGGCTATACCCAGTTCACGCTGTACCGGTCGAAGGAGTTCACGGCGAACGGCAATTTCGAAGGCGGACTGAAGATCGGCTATGCCCCGCCGTCGGATGCGTGGGAACTATCGGTGTTCGCGCGCAACATCACGAACGAGAAGAACCTGAAGGGCGTGATCGAGAACTACATGGCCGCCGTGTTCAACGACCCGCGGATCATCGGCGTCTCGCTGTCGGGCAAGTTCCGGTAAGGGGCTGCTTCCGTCCCCTCTCCGTCATTCCGGCTAAGGCCGGAATCCATGGATGGGGGACGGTTGCGGTTCGATCGATAGCACCCGACACCATGGATCCCGGCCTTCGCCGGGATGACGGGGGGTGAGGCGGCAAAGCCCCCCATCGTCACCCCCGCGCAGGCGGGGATCCATAGCCGCCGACGCTGGTTGGGACTCCCTACCGACGTTGCGTCTATGGATTCCCGCCTTCGCGGGAATGACGCGATGGGGTGCGGCCACCGCGAACCTCACACCGCTTTCCCCCGCCCCCACAACTCTCTATACAGCGGCGATGACCGCGCAGACGATTACCCTGCCCGCCGACTGGCGCGACTTCCTGGCCCTGACCAAGCCGCGGGTGATGACATTGGTCGTGTTCACCGGGCTGTGCGGGATGCTGGCGGCGCCGGT
>CAJYRU010000274.1 GCA_913777295.1 uncultured Sphingomonas sp.
GCTGCGCGCGCTGGGGCAGGAGCGCGGCGAGCAGGAGTCGCTGTTGCGCCGCGCGTATGAAGAGGCGATCGAACTTCGCACCTGGTGCCGCCTTGCTGAGAAGGCCAGCGATCAGGTTCGAAGTTCGATCGCCTCTTCATAGGCGCGGCGCAACAGCGATTCCTGCTCGCCGCGCTCCTGCCCCAGCGCGCGCAGCCGATCGTGCCGATCGACCCGGCGCAGCCAGGTGGAGAGCCTGCGTAGCGTCCAACGTTCGCGCCAGTCGCCGGGCGTCAGCGCGTCCTCGGTGCCTGTCACGGCCTCACTGCGTAGTCGCTCCGCCCAACCGGGTGCCCCGTTTTCGGCGATCAGCGCGGTCAGATCGCGGATCGTCGCGAAGCTGGGGATCAGTGCACGCAGCACCGCCACCTCGCTCAGCGCCGCGTGCCACCGACGTTCGAGCAGATGAGCGTCGATGCCCTGCTGTCCGACCATGTCCTGCAGTATGGCAATTATTTCATCACCGATGGCGCCGCCAATGGTGCGCGCCAGCGTCACCAGTCGGTCGCGCTCCTCTTCGGCGGCGGATAGGCGGAAGACCAGCAGATGCTGGTCGCACAGCATGATCAGCGCCTCGGTCGCCGCATCGTCGCCGGTCAGCGGGCGTCGCCACCCGGGCAGGACTGTCCGAACGCCATCGGCCAATGCCCGCTCTTCGTGCGCCAGTGTGCGAAGGGCGGCGATGTGTGCAAGCTGCCGCCGCATGGCTTCGGCAGCGGGTGGCTCTTGCCCGGCCACCGGATCAACTCCGGCAAGCGGTCCCGCATGGTTCCACGCCGCCGCCAGCCGGATCGCCCGATCGCACAGCGCGAGAAAGCGATGAACCTCGGCCCATTCGCTGGCATCACCGGGGGCGCGGCCCGAAAGCCGGACGGTGGCGACCTGCGTCTTTAGCTGTCGCGCGAACAGGCTCTGAAACAGGCCAAGATCCTCACCCGCCGCCAATCGACCAACGGTCTCGCGGAAAGCAGTATCGGTGAGGGCGTCATGGGGCAAAATGACCGGGCGGACTAGAAAGTGCCGCGCCTCGGCAGCAACCTGCCCGGCTTCCTTTGCCAGTCCGTCGAGGGCGACCAGCGCGGGATCGTCGGCATCGGCTAACCAGCGGTCGCGCACGGTGGCCGACCAGGCAAAACCGCCCGCCATCGCCTGCCGCCGGAGGGTAAGCAAAGCCTCGGCCTGCGCGTGCAAGGTAGCGACGGCCTCGGCACCGATCTGTCGTCCCAGTGCCTGATCGCCCCCGGTGCGTTCACCAAGCGCGCGGGCCTCGACCAGATCACGGTGTATCGCGCCAATCGCCGCCGCATCGGGCAGGTCGCCGGGCGGCGGCGGCTGGTCGAGCAGCGCGATCCGTTCGCCCGCTTCCTTGCGTGCCGCGCGCAGCCGGATGATTGCGGCATCGTCGAACTCGGGTTCGTGCGAGGCGATGATGTCGATCGCATCGGGCAACCAATCCGCCAGTTCTCCTGCCGCCATCACGCGTCGTGCGGCATCGGCGGGTTCGACCGACGCGCCGTCAATCATAGCCCCGGTCATGGCCTGTCGACCGATATCCTCTACTTGCCGGTCGATGGTGGCGAGCTGACGATGGATCGCTTCGATCCGGGCATCGAGCACCGCGATTTGCTGCGCCGTTTCGGTCGGGCGAGTGCGGTGCAGCCGGTCGGCGATGATATCGACCGATTCCTGAAACTGTTTCAACCCATCGCGGTCGCTGTCGAGAAGGCTAACGGCGAGCGGGCGGACGGCGGCGGGTAATTTGTCGCGCAGCACTTTCAGCGCTGGTGCCTTTTGCGAGGTGACCAACACCCGTTTGCCGAGCGCGAGATAGTGGCTGATGATGTTCGCGATGGTGTGGGTTTTGCCAGTGCCTGGCGGCCCCTGCACGACCACCCCTGGCCGGGTAGCGAGGCGCTGGATCACTTCCACCTGTTCGCGATTGAACGGCATAGGGAAGAACAGGTCATGGCCCGATCCGTCCGAGGATGTGACGCCCGGCACCGTCGAGACGCCACGATAGCTGGGATAGGCCTCCGTCGTCGCGCTGTCGGCGGGAGGTTGCAACAGGACACGGACGGCGGGTGGCAGGGCTTCTGGATCGTCGATCGTGACAAGGGCAGCCTTGAACCGACGCAGATCGTCCATCAACTGCGTCGCCTGCCGCGTGCGTTCGATCAGGACCCAGCCACCATCAACCTGCAGCGTCTCGCCGGTGGGTGGGTGGCGTTCGCCCAGATCGGGCAGATAATGCCCGTCGGGATCGAGCAGCGCGACCGCCCGTCGTAGCGGCGGTGCAAAGCTTTCAGCATCGAAAGGCGATAGGCCTTCGCCCTCCATCGCGTCGAGATAGCGTTGCGTGCCGGCCTGCCACTCGTCGACCGAGGGCGCGTCGAGCGCATCGAGCGGAGCTGTCTCGATCCCCGGTGGGGCTTCGCTACGCGGACGAATGTCGATGCGGTGCGTGACCTCGTCCAGCGTCAGTTCGACAGGGACGGTGAGCAGCGGGTGATGCAGTCGCCCGAATGGCCGGGTCCAGCGCGCGACGCCGATGCCCCATACCAGTTCGACCGGCTGCTCCGACCCGCCGTCCAGCGTCTGACGAAGCGCGAAAAGGCTGTTGTACAGGTCGATCGCTTGGCGGCGGGGCCGTTCCTCCAGCGCCCAGGCAGACCAGATCTCGCGTTTGTAGCCCTCGAGTGCCGCGTTCAATCGCGCAGCTTCAGGGTGATCGATCAGCGCCAGGCCGGGCGTTTCGATCCCATCGCGTAGCGCGTCATCGAGCATCTCTCGAGGCAGTTCGCGGCGCAGACTTGGTACCTGCGCGACATCGTCGCGCAGGTCGATCCAGCGTCGCAATTCTGGGTCGCTTGGCACCGGTGGCGGGCGGCGGACAAGGCGGTCGACACTCAACCAGCGATGATCGTCGCCGTCGCGCACGTTGACGAGGACGCCGGGAAGAAGGATGATATCCTCACCCGATCGCCGAAACGCACGATAGTCCGCCATGTCGCTGACCGTGCGCAATCGATCTCTTTCGGTTGCTTCGACATATTCGATCAGTGCCGTCAAGCGATCCCGCTCGATCATAAACCCCCGTCGCCTTTGCTCGATGTCATCCCACCTTCACACGCCAAGCATAGAAAGATGAAGGGGTATCGGTCATCTTTTTTGCACTGACCAAAATGGATGAAAAAATTCGGGCGGTTGCGACCTTGACCTTGTGTCACTGTTCGCGCCACCATCTGGATATCTAACGGGGGCAACGATCGTATATGGTTAGCTTGCAAAAGGGGCAGACGGTTTCGCTCGCGAAGTCCGATGGCGGCAGCCTGACCAAGGTTGCGATGGGACTAGGCTGGGATGTCCGAAAGGGTAAGGGGCTGTTCGGTCTGTTCGGCGGCGGTGGCGGCGACATCGATCTGGATGCCTCGTGCCTGCTGTTCGATGGCAACCGCCGCATGGTCGACGAGGTCTGGTTCCGCCAATTGTCGAGCAAGGACGGCAGCATCGTCCATAGCGGCGACAACCGGACCGGTGCTGGCGACGGCGATGACGAGACGATCAATGTCGATCTGTCGCGCGTTCCATCCTCGGTTCAGACTTTGGTCTTCACGGTCAACAGCTTCCAAGGTGACAGCTTCGAGCGGATCGCCAATGCCTATTGCCGGTTGGTCGACCTGACCACGGGACGCGAGATGGCGCGTTACGACCTGACGGGGGAGGGCAGCCACACCGGGCAGGTGATGGCCAAGCTGACCCGCAACGGTCAGGGCTGGGATATGAAAGCGCTCGGCGAGAAGACGACAGGGCGCACGTTCCACGACATGAGTTCCGCGATCAACGCTGTTCTCTGAACTATCGTCCAGGCGGGGAATTGCGGGGCATGACCGAGCTTCAACAGGGCGGCAACACGCCTGTCACCGGCAGCCAGATGTCTGTCGGCTTTTCGTGGGTCATACCATCGGGGCGTGATGTCGAGGCGGATGCGTCTGCTTATCTGCTGACCGCAAGCGGTAAGGTTCGCGGGGATGCGGACATGGTGTTCTACAACCAGCCTGATGGTGCGGCTGGCGCGGTGCGCTTCGGGGATCGTACCGGACCGCGCGGCGGCTTCACCGTCGATTTGGCGCAGTTGCCCGTTGAGCTCGAGCGCATCGTCTTCTGCGTGACCATCCATGAGGCGCAGGCCAAGGGGCAGACATTGGCGCTGCTCGCCGATGCCGAAATCTCCGTGACCCCGGCGGGCGGCGGCGACACGATCCGCTATCGGCCGATGCTGGCTGGAGCGACCGAAGCGGCGATGGTGTTGGGTGAGCTCTATCGGCGGGGTGACCAGTGGAAGTTTCGCGCCGTGGGGCAGGGGTTCAATGGCGGCCTGGCGCCCTTGGCACGCTCCTTTGGGATCGAGGTGGCCGAGGACGCCGCTCCGCAGCCGGCGCCTCCGCCACCCCCACCGGCACCGCCTGTTCGTCTGAGCAAGGTCACGCTCGACAAGCCGGGCCAGACGGTCAGCCTGGAGAAGAAGGGCAATCATTTCGGTGAGATCGTTGTCAACCTGAACTGGTCGCGCGGGCGCAAAGCGTTTTTCGGCGGCAGCACCGCGATCGATCTGGATTTGGGGTGTCTGTTCGAACTGACCAACGGGCGCAAGGGCGTGGTGCAGGCGCTGGGACGGGCATTCGGTGGTTTCGATCAGGCCCCCTATATCGCCCTGTCTGGTGACGATCGCACGGGCGATGTCTCGCAGGGAGAAACGATGCGGATCAATGGTGCCCATTGGTCCGACC
>CAJYRU010000275.1 GCA_913777295.1 uncultured Sphingomonas sp.
TCTTTGTCATTGTGGCCGACCCCTCGTCACCCCGGGCTCGACCCGGGGTCCCGCTCCCTCTTCCTCCGTGGCAAGCGACCGGGCAGAACAACTATCAATAGTCACTCGCAACTGTGTACGTGAAACGCGTGCGAGTGTGAACTTAGTGAACTTTGGCCCGCCGAAACCCTTCCACCCGCCGCCACACTGGGGCAGGGAGGGGCCATGACCCTCATCGAAGACCCGCTTGGCCCCCTGTCGCCCGATTTCGCGAAGCAGTTCGTCCGCGATTTCCGCCGCCCGCCCTGCCAGCTCTACCTCATCTCGCCGCTCGACGTGGCCGGCACCTTCCCCGACCGCCTTGTCCGCGCGCTCGATGCCGGGCCGGTCGCCGCGTTCCAGTTCCGGGTGAAGGACATCGACCAGCACGCCGCGGCGCGGCTGGCCGAACCGCTCCAGCGCATTTGCGCCGACCACGACGTCGCGTTCATCGTCAACGACAGTATCAGCCTCACCAAGCGGCTAGGCGCCGATGGCGTCCATCTGGGCCAGAACGATGGCGACCCGCGCGAGGCGCGCGACGTGCTCGGCCCGAACGTCCAGGTCGGCGTGACCGTCCATGACAGCCGCCACCTGGCGATGGAAGCGGGTGAGGCCGGTGCCGATTACGTCGCCTTCGGTGCCTTCTATCCCACCACGACCAAGCAGGTCGCGCATGTCGCCGACCCTGTGCTGCTGTCATGGTGGTCGACGGTGTTCGAGCTGCCCTGCGTCGCCATCGGCGGCATCACGCCCGCCAATGCCGCACCGCTGGTCGCGGCCGGGGCCGACTTTCTCGCCGTGTCGGGGGCCGTCTGGAATGGTGACGAGGCGGCGGCGATCCGCGCCTTTGCGGACGTCCTCACGACCTAAGGATCGTCTGCCGATTCCGGTCGTTATCCATCCTCAACGATGTTGGGGATGGTGTATGAAGCGGTTGGCCTTGGCAGCAATTCTGGCGAGCGGCGTCGCGGTCGCGCAGGCGCCCGCACCGTCACCGCAGGCACCCGCGATCGACCAGCGGATCCTGCACGCGCAGGTGCTGCTCGACCGCCACGGTTTCACGACCGGCGTGATCGACGGCAAGGACAGCGCGCTGTTCAAGCGGGCATTGCGCGGGTTCCAGACGGCACGCGGCCTGCCGGTCACGGGCGCCCTCGATGCGGCGACCACCCGCGCGCTGAACCCGAACATGCGCCCTGCCACGGTCACGCTGACCCTGTCCGAACGGGCGCTCGCCGGGCCGTACACCAATCCAATCCCCAAGGACTATGCCGATCAGGCGAAGCTGACGACGATCGGCTATCGCTCCCCGCTCGAAAAGCTGGCGGAGATGTTCCACACGACGCCCGCCACGCTGGTCGCCCTCAACAGTCGCGAGACGATGCTGCGCCCCGGTACCCGCGTCGTGTTCCCCAACGTCCTGCCTTCGTCGCGCAGCTATGCGGACACCTGGGCGGGCGACTATCGCCAGACGCTCGCCAATCTGAATGTCGATGCGAACCAGCCTCAGGCCGACCGCGTCGTGGTCGACAAATCGGAAGGCTGGCTGCGGGCCTACAAGGGCGACAAGATCCTTGCCCAGTTCCCGGCAACCATGGGGTCGTCGCACGACCCGCTGCCCATCGGCGAATGGAAGATTCAGGGCGTCGCCGCCAATCCCGACTGGCAGTACAACCCGGCGATCCTGCGCCATGCCGATAAGTCGGACAGCAAGGAGATCGTGCCGCCCGGACCCAACAACCCGGTCGGCGTCGTCTGGATCGACCTGTCGAAGGAGCATTACGGCATCCACGGCACGCCCGAGCCGGAGAATATCGGCAAGACCGAGAGCAATGGCTGTATCCGCCTGACCAACTGGGACGCCGCGCGGCTGTCGCTGATGGTCAAGCCCGGCACCCCGGCGATCTTCCAGCCATAGGGGCCGGACCGTGAACCGGATCGGCTGGGCCTTTCTCGGCATCTTCGTGCTGGCCGGCGGCCTGGTCGTCCTGCTGGTCGACTTCGGCGGTTCGTCGGCGCGGCCGGTGCGCATCTTCGCCAATACGCCGATCGGTCTGGCCGATCGCCCGCCGTCTGGGCAGCTGGTCCTGCCGGTCCGCGGCGTCGGCTGGTCAAGTATCCGCGACAGCTTTGGTGACGCGCGTGGCGGTGGGGAGCGGCACCACACCGGGGTCGACATCATGGCACCGGCCGGCGCGCCCGTCGTCGCTGCGGCGGCCGGCACGGTCGAAAAGCTGTTCTACAGCAAGGGCGGCGGCGGCGTGACGGCCTATGTCCGCTCGCCCGACCGGCGGGTCAGTTATTACTATGCCCACCTCGCCGCCTATGCCCCAACCCTGCGCGAAGGGGGCAGGGTGCGTGCCGGCGATCCGATCGGCGCGGTCGGGGATACCGGCAACGCCGGGGCGGGCAATTTTCATCTGCATTTCGGGATCGAACAGATCGCGCCGGGCGATCCATGGTATCGGGGCCGGGCGATCAACCCCTATCCGCTGCTTGCCCGCGGACGGGCGGAGCGGTAAGGGCGCAGCTTCGCTCTTTCCAACAGGTATGGTTCGTCATGAAGATCAGCGGCGTCGACATTCGCCCCGGCAACATCATCGAATATGAAGGCGGCATCTGGCGCGCGGTGAAGATTCAGCATACGCAGCCGGGCAAGGGCGGCGCCTATATGCAGGTCGAAATGAAGAACCTGCGCGACGGTCGCAAGAACAATGTCCGCTTCCGTTCGGCCGAGACGGTCGAGCGCATCCGCCTCGATACCAAGGACTTCCAGTTCCTGTATCCCGAAGGCGACACGCTCGTGTTCATGGACAAGATCACCTATGACCAGGTGACGCTGGCCCGCGACCTGCTCGGCGATGCCGCCGCCTTCCTGCAGGACGGCATGGATGTCGTCATGGAAATGTATGACGAGGAAGCGATCAGCGTCCAGCTGCCCGACACGATCGAAGCGACGATCGTCGAGGCCGATGCGGTGGTGAAGGGGCAGACGGCGTCGTCGTCGTACAAGCCGGCCGTGCTCGACAATGGCGTCCGCGTGATGGTCCCGCCGCATATCGCCGCTGGCACGCGCATCGTCGTTGACGTGTACGAGCAGACGTACGTGCGAAGGGCGGATTGAGGCGCAGCGGCCGGACGGAATAGCGGGAGCTATTCCGCCGAGCCGCAAGCCCGGCCGGCGCGCGTAGCCGCGACCGACGACGCGGGCTTTGCCCGCGGCGCTGCCAAGTAAAAGAACCAACAGGAATCAGAACAATGTCCGCCCAGTCCGGCCTCATCACCGTCCTCGAACGCGCCGTGCGCAAGACCGGCCCGCGCCTGCGCCGCGACTTCGGCGAGGTCCAGCATCTCCAGGTCAGTCGCAAGGGGCCGGCGGACTTCGTGTCGATGGCCGACAAGCGCGCCGAGGAGACGCTGGTCGAGGAACTGCGCAAGGCACGTCCCGACTGGGGGATGTTGCTGGAGGAGGGCGGCGAGATTGCCGGCGACCCGACCAAGCCGCGCTGGATCGTCGATCCGCTGGATGGCACCACCAACTTCCTGCACGGCATCCCGCATTTTTCGATCTCGGTCGCGGTCGAGGAGCCGAACGGCGTCGGCGGCCGTCCCGAAATCACCACGGCGATGGTCTATAACCCGATCACTGACGAAGGCTTCTGGGCCGAAAAGGGCCGGGGCGCATGGCTGCAGGGACAGCGGCTGCGCGTATCGTCGCGTCGCGACCTTTCGGAAGCGCTGATCGCGACCGGCATCCCGTTCCTGGGCCATGGCAATTTCGCGGAATGGACCCGCATCTTCGGCGCAGTTGCCCCTGAAGTCGCGGGCATTCGCCGCTTCGGTTCGGCGGCACTCGACCTTGCCTATGTCGCGGCGGGGCGCTTCGATGGCTTCTGGGAATCGGGCCTGAAGAAGTGGGACATCGCGGCGGGCATGTTGCTGGTCAAGGAAGCAGGCGGCTTCGTCACCGACTATCGTGGTGCCGACCGCGCCTATGAGAAGGGTGAGGTGCTGGCGAGCAACGAACAGATGCAGACCCGTCTGCACAAGCTGGTTGCCGGCGCGCTGCGCTGACCCGGTCGGGTGGCGGCATGGCGCCGCCACCCCCTGCGTTCAGAAATCGATCGCCTTCTGGAAATCGCCGAGCAGCGATTCCCACGTCGCGATGTTCGCTTGGAACAGCGCGCTCGACACGCCGCCCTTGTCGAGGTCGAGGTCCATCTCGATTCGCGGATCCTTCTCGTCGTCGAGATAGGCGCGGCCGAACCGGTGTTCGGCGTTCCACTTGTTTATCGTGTCGAGGCTCAGGCCCTTCTTGACGAACCCGGCATAGAACTGGACCGTCTTGCAGTCCTTATGCTCGGTGCAATTGTAGAACAGCACCGAAAAGTCGACGCCGGCGGCGCCGCTCTTGATAACCGGATCGCCGACATTGTCCTTCGACAACACCGCACGATAGCCTGCGTCCCGCAGCGCCGTCATGATCGTTTCCGGCCTGGTGCCCTGCACGGTCTGTGCGACGGCCGGCATGGCAGCGACCATCGCTGCCGCGGCAACGACTGATTTTCCCCATGGGTGCATCCGGTTTCCTCCTTTTTTCGTCCCGCCATTCCGGCGGTGTTCCGGTCACGGCGTGCCATAGGGCGGTACGCGCCTGAATTGCGAGTGATTCTCACCCTGTTCCGCCCTTGATGGCCCGACGCCATCGTCCTAAAGCCGGCACCATTCATACCGCAACCGCGAGAGACCCTACCTTGGTCGACCTGTCGCAATATCTGCCGATCCTCATGTTCCTGGGCGTTGCCCTGGTGCTGTCGACGGCCTTCGTGGTGTTGCCCATGGTGGCATCGCGTTTCACCGGCGCGCATAAGCCGACGCCGGAAAAGCTGACCGAATATGAATGCGGCTTCCCCGCGTTTGAGGATTCGCGCAGCCAGTATGACGTCCGCTTCTACCTGGTCGCCATCCTGTTCATCCTCTTCGATCTCGAAGCGGCGTTCCTGTATCCTTGGGCAGTCACCGTGTTCGATCTCGGCTGGACCGCGTGGGTTTCGATGATGGTGTTCATCGCCGAACTGGCGCTCGGCCTCGTATATGCTTGGAAGATGGGAGCTCTCGAATGGGAGTAGAACTGACCACGCCGCCGCACGGCTTCGGCGCGGGTAACGCCGCCGGTGTGCCGGTGCAGGCGCCCGATCAGGGTTTCTTCAACGACCTGAACGGCGAGCTGACCGACAAGGGCTTTCTGGTCACCTCGACCGAGGACCTGTTTCAGTGGGCGCGGACCGGCTCGCTGTGGTGGATGACCTTCGGGCTGGCCTGTTGCGCGGTGGAGATGATCCACGTCAACATGCCGCGCTATGACATGGAGCGGTTCGGTGCCGCCCCGCGCGCGTCGCCGCGCCAGTCGGACGTGATGATCGTGGCCGGCACGCTGTGCAACAAGATGGCCCCGGCGCTGCGCCGGGTGTACGACCAGATGTCGGAGCCGAAATACGTCATCTCGATGGGCAGCTGCGCCAATGGCGGCGGCTATTACCATTATAGCTACAGCGTCGTTCGCGGTTGCGACCGCGTGGTGCCGGTCGACATCTATGTCCCCGGTTGCCCGCCGACCGCCGAGGCGCTGCTGTATGGCGTGATGCAGTTGCAGCGGAAGATCCGTCGTTCGGGGAGCATCGAACGGTGAAGGCACCCGCACCCCGCTACGCCACCAATGACGGCATCATCGACGCGGCGACTGCTGCGCTTGGCGATATGCTGCTCCATGCGCAGGACAAGGTCGGCGAGGTCTCGCTGACGGTCGACCGCGACCGGCTGGTCATCGCGATGGAGACGCTGCGCGACACGCCCGGCCTTAAGTACGAGATGCTGGCGGAGATTGCCGGCGTCGACTACCCCGAGCGCCCCGAGCGGTTCGACGTGGTGTATCACCTGCTATCGATGACGCGGAACCACCGCATCCGCGTCCGTGTGACGACGGACGAGGACAAACCGGTGCCGTCGGTAACGGGCATCTGGTACAATGCCGGCTGGCTCGAGCGCGAAGTGTACGACATGTACGGCGTGCTGTTCACCGGCAATGCCGACCTGCGTCGTATTCTGACCGACTATGGCTTCCGCGGCCATCCGCTGCGCAAGGACTTCCCGCTGACCGGCTATGTCGAGATGCGCTATTCGGAAGAGGCCAAGCGCGTTGTCTATGAGCCGGTGAAGCTGGCGCAGGACTTCCGCACGTTCGACTTCATGAGCCCGTGGGAAGGCGCCGAATACGTGCTGCCGGGCGATGAGAAGGCTGCGACGCCGCAGGTCGACAAGCCCAAGACGACCGAGAGCGCGGCCGACACCGGGGCGGGCAAGCCGCATCCGGGCAACCAGCCCGACTCGAAGCCGGCTAACGCCGACGTGCCGTCGCCCGGCGCAGGCAAGCCGCCGGTGGAGGACAAGTAATGGCCGATTACGACCATCAGATCGACGCCGCCAACCCGACCCCCGGCGATGTCGAGATCCAGAACTACACGATCAACTTCGGCCCGCAGCACCCTGCGGCGCATGGCGTGTTGCGGCTCGTCACCGAACTGGACGGCGAGATCATCGAGCGGATCGACCCGCATGTCGGCCTGCTCCACCGCGGCACCGAAAAGCTGATCGAGTACAAGACCTATCAGCAGGCGCTTCCGTACATGGATCGCCTCGACTATTGCTCGCCGTTGTGCATGGAGCACAGCTATGTGCTGGCGGTCGAAAAGCTGCTCGACATCGAAGTGCCGCTGCGCGCGCAGTATCTGCGTGTGTTCTTTGCGGAGCTGACGCGCATCTGCAACCACATGCTGAATCTGGGTTCGCACGTGATGGACGTCGGCGCGATGACGCCGAACCTGTGGATGTTCGAAATCCGCGAAGACTGCATGGGCTTTTTCGAGCGCATGTCGGGCGCCCGGATGCACCACAACTATCTGCGCCCCGGCGGCGTCCATCAGGACGTGCCGCTGAAGCTGCTGACCGACATTGCCGAGTGGCTCGACACGCGCCTGCCGCGGCTTTTCGGCGATGCGATCAGCCTGGTCGCGGAAAACCGCATCTTCAAGCAGCGCAACGTCGACATCGCGATCGTCAGCCGCGAGGATGCGGTGCGCTGGGGCTTCTCCGGCCCGATGATCCGTGGCGCAGGCATCCCGTGGGACATCCGCAAGGCGCAGC